>JAESTF010000195.1 GCA_016763795.1 Flavobacteriales bacterium | reverse complement strand
CAAAACTTTATTTTTACAATTCAAAATTTTTCTAATATGAAAAACATAAACGACTATAACTTCAGAAATAAGAGAGCATTAATAAGAGTAGATTTTAATGTCCCCCTAGATAGCGACTTAAATATCACCGACAATACTCGAATCAAAGCTGCAGTACCAACAATTAAAAAAGTATTAGCAGAAGGTGGTTCTGTTATTTTAATGTCTCATTTAGGAAGACCTAAAAATGGTCCCGAAGCTAAATTTTCATTAAAAACCATTGTAAATGAAGTTTCTAAATTAGTTGGTATTAATGTAAAATTCGCAAACGATTGTATAGGAACAGAAACTGAAAATATTGCAAACAATTTGCAAGCAGGAGAAGTTTTATTATTAGAAAATTTACGTTTTTACAAGCATGAAACAGCAGGCGATAAAAATTTTGCCAGACAACTTTCTACTTTAGGTGATGTTTATATTAATGATGCTTTTGGAACAGCTCACCGAGCTCATGCTACAACAGCCATTATCGCAGATTTTTTCCGATTGAAAAAATGTTTGGATATTTAATAGAAAAAGAAATTGAAAGTGTTTCTAAGGTAATGAACAATAACGTTAAACCCGTTACTGCAATTATAGGTGGAGCAAAGGTCTCGAGTAAAATTAGTATTATCGAAAACTTATTAGATAAAGTGGATAATATTATTATTGGAGGTGGGATGGCTTATACTTTTGCTCGAACCTTAGGAGGGAAAACAGGAAATTCATTAGTTGAAGATCATTTTATTGAAACTGCGGCATCCATTTTAGAAAAAGCAAAAGCTAAGAATGTCTCGATATTAATACCTATTGACACCGTTGCTGCTGACAGTTTTAGTAACGAAGCCAGCACGAAAACGTGTCCGACAACTGACATTCCTGATGGATGGATGGGATTAGATATTGGAAAAAATGCAATAATTGAATATACAACTTGTATCAAAAAATCTAAAACCATTTTATGGAATGGTCCTATGGGAGTTTTTGAGCTTGAAAGTTTTCAAGAAGGGACCAAACAAGTTGCTCTAGCTGTTGTTGAAGCTACAAAAAACGGAGCTTTTTCTTTAGTTGGAGGAGGTGATTCTGTTGCTGCAATTAACAAGTTCAATTTAGCAAATGAAGTGAGCCACGTAAGTACTGGTGGTGGAGCAATGTTAGAATATTTAGAAGGAAAAGAATTGCCAGGAATTAAGGCTATTATGACTCTATAATGAAATTAATTAGGTACATAGAAAAGAATAAGTCTATAATCTTTGATATCACTTTTATTGTTTTTGTCTTTATAATCTCATTCCCACATTTTGAACCCGATTTTAACACCGGTTTAGATGCTCCGTTCAGATGGGGATACAATTATTTATGGATTAATGACTATGAAACTCTTACTCAGTTAATTTATTCATACGGTCCTTTAGGATTTTTAAAAGTTCCTGTTGCCTTAGAAAACAATTTTACAATCTTTTTACTATTTTATTCATTAATAAAGCTGTTATTCCTACATTTCTTATTGAAGCTAGGAAAAGTTAAGGTTAAAAAAATGAGTTATCCTATAATCTTAATTGTAGCATATTTTTTAAACGTTGACCTCCTATTAATTGGAATTGTCTTTATGTCTTCGATATTCTACCTAAGATATAGGAAAGTATATTTTTACATCTTTGCTATTCTCTTTTCCCTAATTGGATTATACATTAAATCATCCATTGGAATTAGTTGTTTTTCTACATTAACTATCTTTTGGATTCTCTTATTATGTAAAAGGTCTACTAAAAAAGAAGTGATTTCTTTAGTCGGAATAACAATATTAACCATTGCCATTGTTGATTTAATTATTGCAGGAAATATTTTCTACTTTTTTCACTACATTAAAAATGTATCAAAATTATCTTTAGGGTATTCTTCTGCAATGGCCTTATTTCCCAAAAACAATTGGTTTGCTCTTAGTGTTTTTCTTTTATCCATTTTTATGGTTCCATGGTTAAGCAAAAAAAATAGTTTCACGCCCTTTATGCTTTTAATAATACCTTTTTATAGTATGTGGAAGCATGCGATGATTCGAGAATCTATAGGATATTTTTCTCATTTATTAGACTTTACTGTTATATTTTGGGTGTTTATTTGTTTTGCCTCCCCTCCTTTTAAAAAAAAACTCTTCTACCTTATTCCAATTGTAAGTGTTCTTGCTTTATATATTAACGCAAAAACGATAAGTCCTAAATATTCTTTTAACAAGGATGTTTCTGGGCTTACAAATTTAACTTCGTTACTCTTTTCTTTTGAAGAAAATGTTAATACATTCCGAAAGCAATCAAATGAAAAAGTAAGTGTAAATAAAATTCATGAAAACTTGAGAAATCAAATTGGAGAAAGCACAATAGACATATACCCTTGGGATTTTTCTTTTATCCCTGCTAATAGTTTTAATTGGAAGCCTAGAAAAACTTTTCAATCCATAGGGCTTTCAGGATGGTTAGACAAAAAAGCAGCACAAAGTTTTGAACGAGAAAATGGTCCTGAATTTATACTATTTCATGCAAAAAAAGATACATTTGGAGGTAGTTTAGGCTCGATTGACTTTCGACACCTGCTAAATATTGAGCCCCTCACCAACAATGAGTTATTCAAAAACTACAACATCTTTCACGCTAATAAGAAATTTACCCTCTTCAAAAAAAATAATCATAACAACTTTAAGCCTGAGGAAATTATCTCCGAAACAACCGCAAATTGGAAAGAATGGGTTGATGTTCCACAAACTACTAATGGAATTTTAAAGACCAAAGTAACATTACCAAGCACCCTATTAAAAAAAATTATTCTTTTTGCCTACAAAGATTATGAATACTATATTGACTATCAGACTTCAGATGGAAATATATTAACCTATCGATTTATTCCTTCAATTGCAAAAAACGGAATTTGGATAAACCCAATGGTTACCTCATTTCAAAAAGAAATAAAGCCACTCACTATTATTAAAATAAAATTTAGGTCTAATTCAACTCTTGAGTTAAAAGAACAAATTAATCTTCAATGGGTTTTTTACGAAAAACAAAGCTTAACAAAAAAGACTTTATTTAATTATGAAGAATAATTCCTTATTCTTATTAGTGACCCCGGAGGGATTCGAACCCCCAACCAGCAGAGCCGAAATCTGCCATTCTATCCAGTTGAACTACGGAGCCAATAATTTTTCGCAAATATAACCTATTTTTACACAATATAAACTTTGATTTTCAGTTTAAAGATTTGCCTATTTTATGACAAATAAATTATTATTCATACTACTGCTGCTTATTTCCAAGCCAGCCATTTCTACCGCTCAAGATATCCCAATTGGAACTTGGAGAGATCACCTGCCCTATTCTGATGCCGTATCTGTTAGTTATGGAGATGGAATTATTTATTGTGCAACTAACTCTGCTGTTTTTCTGTACGACAAATCAGATATGACTATAGACAGGTTAAATTTAGTAAATGGACTTTCTGATATTGGATTAAGTAAAATTAAATACAACAGTTACAACAAAAAAACAATCATTGCTTATACTAACGGAAATATTGATATCCTTGACGGAAACAAGAACATAACCAACTTATCCTTCATTAAAAATAGTAATATAGCAGGTAGTAAAACCATTAACCATATACATATAGTAGGAAAGTTAGCATATCTTTCAACAGATTTTGGAATTGTTGTTTTAGACACTGATAAATTAGAAATTATAGACACTTACTTATTTGGTCCATTAGGCAGTTTTATTGTCACTAATGCTATTACAATAGATAATACAAATATTTATGCAGCAACAAACCAAGGCGTTTTTTTTGCGAATAAAAACAGTGCTAACTTAATTGATTATAATTCATGGTCATTGCTACCAGATCTTGGCACTTTAAGTTATAGTAATATTGTTTTTTATGCAAACAAACTTTTTACTATATCAGAAAGTAGTACATTTAATGGCGACACTCTTCTTTATAAAAATGCTGGGGTTTGGCAAAAATTTATACCTAATGGAAATAACTACAATTCAATTACTTTATCTAGTAATTATTTGTTTATTAATTATGATAATAAAGTTGAAAAATACGACACCTCATTAACCGTTCTCACTTTCGCAACACACTACAAAAACCTCTTTGGCATTAAACCTTTAGAAACGACAATAGATAACGAAGGGTATATGCTTATAGCTGAAAAATCTCACGGTGTGTTGAGAATAAAAGATAGTTTTAACGGAAGTATTATTATGCCAAATGGCCCTTCATCTATAAATGCTTATTCTATGGATTTTTTTAATGATGAATTATGGGTGACATCTGGAGGGTTTAATAACAGTGATTTTAACCCTAGTGGAGTAAGTAAACATTTAATAAGCTATAGAAAGGATGGAACTTGGAATAGCCTTGGCGAAAAAATCAATACCATTAAAGGTGTTACTGCTACTGATGCAGTTTCTATTGCAATAAACCCAAGCAATAAATCTCAAGTTTTTTTTGGAACTTGGGATGACGGACTTTTTGAAGTCAACAACGAAATTATTACTAACATTTTAACTGCACAAAACTCTGCTTTAGATAGCACCTTTTTTGGATCAACAAAAATTGGAGGTTTAGTTTTTGATAAGGACAACAACCTTTGGGCTGTTAATAGTTTCGCAAACAACCAAATTTCCGTTAAAACTCCTGATAACTCTTGGTATCCCTATACCATGTCAGCTCTTGGTTTTTCATCAAGCAATGTTTTTACAAATATAATTGTAACACAGGATGATAACAAATGGGTGATGGAACCAAGAGCAAATTCTATTGTTGTCATAAAAAGCGGAGTAGTAGATGGTTTGAGTTTAGACGCAACCGCTCTATCCTCTGCAGACAACGACATCCCTGGAACAAGACTGTACTCCATTACAGAAGACCTTGACGGGGAAATCTGGATTGGTACAGACGAAGGAGTTGCCGTATTTTATAATCCTTCCAATGTTTTTGACGAAAACATTAAAGCAGAAAGAGTATACCTTCAACAAGATGGGCAAACACAAATATTATTAGAAACAGAAATCATCAATACAATTACAGTTGATGGAGCAAATCGGAAATGGATAGGCACACAAAATTCTGGCGCTTTCTTAATGGATGAAGATGGCACTGAACAGATAGAACATTTTACTACAGAAAATAGCCCCTTATTTTCTAATACTATTTTTGATATTATAATTAACCCAAAAACAGGTGAAGTATTTTTTGCAACAGAAAAAGGAATAATTTCTTACAAAGGAACTGCAACTGATGCTGATTCCGACTTTAACAATGTATTTGTATATCCCAACCCTGTTAAGCCAGATTTTACTGGAACAATTGCTATAAGGGGTTTAGTAAAAGACACAGATGTTAGAATAACTGATATAAGCGGAAACATTGTTTATCAAACAACATCTTTAGGTGGGCAAGCTATTTGGGATGGGAAAGATTTTAATGGTAATAAAGTGCAAACTGGTGTTTACATGATATTTAATGGCAGCCCTGAGGGAGGGCTTAAGGCTGTTGCCAAAATTCTCTTCATTCATTAAATGCTCACGACTACAAAAGGCATTGTAATTCACCATTTTAAATATTCTGAAAAAAGTGTAATTGCAAAAATTTACACAGAAAAGTATGGATTACAATCTTACATCTTAAACGGAGTAAGAAATAAAAAATCAAAAAATAAAGCTGTATTTCTTCAGCCGCTTTCGCTCGTTGAAATAAGCGCAATCCATAAAGAAAAAGCAGGCTTAAGCCGCGTTAAAAATATTGAACTAGAAATTCCTTTTAAATCAATACCTTTTACAATTAGTAAGTCTTCATTAGCTTTTTTTATTTCAGAAATTCTCTATAAATCAATAAAAGAAGAGGAAGCAAATGAGCATTTATTTACATTTCTACACCATTCCATAGAATTCTTAGATTTAACAGATGAAAACTACAATAACTTTCATTTAATTTTTTTAGCTAAACTTAGTAAGCATTTAGGTTTTCACCCTCAAAAACCAATAATTCCAATATCCTCTAAATTATATTTCGACTTACAAGAAGGTTGTTTTAGTACGCTACAGCCCTACCATAATGCATTTGTAGAGCCTCCTGTTTCTACACTTTTTTTTCAAGTTTTTGGCACAAATTTTGACGCCATGGAAACTTTAATTTTAAATCAAAAACAACGTAAAATACTTTTAAGCACTCTTTTAAATTATTATAGTTTGCATTTAAGTAATTTCGACAACTTAAAAACATTAGACATCCTCGAAGAAGTTTTAAGCTAATGCTAATAGATAAAACCATTTACCTTTCTAAAAAACTAAAAACACTTAGTTTTTTATTTATTTTTCTAAGCTCTTCAATTGGATTTTCCCAAAAAATAAAAGTTCAAAACAAAAAAGACAAAACCCCCATTGAAGGCGTTTTTGTTTACAATAACAATCAATCTATAACAGCCATTTCAGACAGCTCTGGGATTCTTGATATTTCTAATTTTTCAAAAAGAGATACTTTAGTTTTTACACATCAAGGATTTGCTACATTTATGATTCCTAAATTAAATATTGGAAACTATATTTCTCTCACCGAACAAGCTGTTACAATCCCTACTATAGAAATAGTTGCTGAACAAGAAAAAAATAAAGCACTAGAAATTACTTCCAAAATAGATAAAATAGATGCAAAAACTGTTCAATTTAACAACCCGCAAACTGCTGCCGACATGTTAGAATTAAGCGGTGGAGTTTATATTCAAAAAAGTCAAATGGGTGGTGGAAGTCCAATTATTCGAGGATTTGAAGCTAATAGAGTGCTTTTAGTAATTGATGGTGTAAGATTAAATAATGCCATTTATAGAAGTGGTCACTTACAAAATGCCATTACAATAGATAATGCTATTATAGAAAAAACAAGTATAATTTACGGCTCCAATTCTGTAATTTATGGTAGTGATGCCATTGGCGGAGTGGTTCATTACGAAACTAAAATGCCAAAATTTAAAAACGATAACGACACTATCAATAATAACGGAACAAATGCTTATGCAAGATACGCTACCGCTAACCAAGAAAAAACAATTCATTTCGATTTTAATATAGGAGGAAAGAAAATTGCTGCAATAACTAGTGTGACTTTTAGTGATTTTGAAGATTTGAGAATGGGTGAAGTTATAAATTCTGATTATCCAGAATTTGGAATTGAAAAACATTTTGCTGATCGCATTAATAATACCGATACCGTTATTAGAAAAAATGACTTCCTGAAACAAGTAGGAACTGGTTACAGCCAAACAGATTTACTAGAAAAAATAAGTTATAAAGTTTCTGAAAATTTACTATTCACATTAAACACTCAATATTCAACCTCATCTAATGTCCCTCGTTATGATAAACTTACCGACCTTAAAAACAATGGGAACTTAAGGTTTTCCGAATGGCATTATGGCCCTCAAAATAGATTTTTAGGCGCTCTCTCTGCGAAAATAAAGGCTAAAAATAAATGGTTTAGTAAAATAGAAATACTTGCACACTACCAAAAAATCGATGAAGATAGAATTACCCGAACATTTGGTAACGATACTAGAACAACTCGCCAAGAAGATGTAAATGTTTATGGTATTAATATTGATTTTATCAAAGGAAATAATCACAAATCTCAATGGTATTATGGATTTGAAGTAATCCATAACAATGTAAAATCTTCTGCTTTTTCAGAAAACATTATTACCTCTGAAAAATCAATAGCAGCCACTCGATACCCCGATAACGGAAGCGACCTCACCAGTACAGCTGCATACATTACTTTTAAAAATAATTTTACCGAAAAAGCAACTTATAGTTTAGGCGCTCGATACAGTTTTACATCGCTATTGGCTTCTTTTGCCGACACAACTTTTATTCGACTTCCTTTTTCTGAAATAAACAACAACAATGGTGCATTAACAGGAAATGCTGGAGTTGTTTTTCACCCGAATAAAAAATGGAATTTTCAAGTAGCAATTTCATCTGCTTTTAGGAGTCCAAATGTTGATGATGTCGGTAAAGTTTTCGCGAAAAATGATTATGTTTTAATACCAAACAACCAACTTACTCCAGAATATGCTTACAATGGCGAAATAGGGATTACCCGCTCCTTTGGGAATGAAGATTTAACAATAAATATTGTTGGATTTTATACATTCTTGCAAAATGCTATTGTTAGAGATTTTTTCACATTAAAAGGTAACGATTCTATGTTTTATGATGGCGAACTCTTAAGAATACAAACCAATATAAATGCAAATGAAGCAATTGTTTATGGAACATCTTTTAACCTAAAAGCTAAGTTAAGTAAAGAATTTAGCATTAAAAGCTCCTTTAACTATACTGTAGGGCGAAACACTACATTAGACGTTCCTTTAGCTCATATCCCTCCTTTTTATGGTAGAACTGACTTAATTATTCATTCTGCGCCACTAACATTAGCCGTTTATGCAAAATATCAAGGGTGGAAATGGATTTCAGAATATTCTCCTTTTGGTGAAGATAACGAAGATAAAGCAACAATAAAAGGGACTCCCGCTTGGCAGACCTTTAACATTAGGGCAGAAATGCAAATAGGAAAATTCTTTTCAGTTCAGGCTGCCCTAGAAAACATGTTAGATGTACATTATCGCCCTTTTTCCTCTGGTATAAGTGGTGCTGGTAGAAATTTCATTTTTACATTACGAGCAAATATTTAAAACATAAATATTCAAGCATTGTTTCTTTAATCGTATTTTTGTAACACATTAAGCAACTTTTAGAAGTTTAACACGTCTTTTTAATATGAAATTTTTAATAAAAACACTGATTATTACTGCGGCCTTTACTTTTTTTCAAGAAGCAAATTCCCAAACCTACACTATAGATCAAGGAGGATCTGTAAATACATGTGCTGGTGACTTTTTTGATAGTAATAATTCAGGGAATTATCAAGACAATGAAAATTACACCTTCACAATTTGTTCTGACGGAAGTGCAGGGAGTAACATTGTTAATCTAGGGTTTGCTACTCTTTTTGACATAGACCCTTCTGATACTCTATTCGTTTATGATGGGAATTCGACTGCAGCAACATTAATAGGAGCATTTAACAATAATAATATTCCTACAGGAGGTGTCGCTTCAACTACTAGTAATACTTCTGGCTGTTTAACTTTTCAATTTATTTCTGACGGAGCTGTAAATAGCCAGGGATGGAACGCTTTAATTGGCTGTCTTAGAATATGCCAACCTATTAACCCTATCATTATAACCACACCAACTTTAGTTAATTTCGGCCCAGATTCTACTTACACCAATATTTGCCCTGGAGATACTGTTTTATTTAATGCTTTGGGAACTTACCCAAATGATGGAGTAAACCCTCTAAATTATACTCAAAGCGATGCAACATCAACATTTGAATGGGCTTTAGGCACAGGAAATGTTCTAACAACGCAATCAGCAAGTGAAATATATAATACCCCTCAGGGTTATTTAATACTTTTAACTATTACAGATGTAAATGGATGTATAGAAACAATTAAACATAGAGTCAGAACAGGGATTCCACCTATTTTCTCAGGAGTTCTTGCTTTGCCAGATACAGCTTGTTTTGGAGATACCGTTAATCTAATTGGAGGTTTTACTCAAACACTAACACCAACAGCAACAGGTGTTGCCACAAATACAGGAATTATTACTGCTGGAGGAATTGTTTCTGGCCAAACTTTTTTACCTGATGGAAGTGGTACATCTTACACTACATCAGTAAACATTAGTGGATTTTCTGGTCAAACCATAGTAAATGGGACCGACATTGCTGAAGTATGCATGAACATAGAGCACTCCTATATTGGTGATTTAACTATAGAATTGACTTGCCCAAACAATACCACCATAATCCTTTCTGACACCTATTCTAGTAGTAGCCCTGGAGGAACTTTTTTAGGTGATGCAAATGATGATGGTTCAACAGTTCCAGGTATAGGTATGGATTATTGTTTTGATTTAGGTGCAGCTTGGGGAACAATGACTGTAGAGAACAATAATAATAATTGGATTCCCTCTACTGTATCTCCAGGAAGCAATATCCTTACTCCAGGAAATTTTCAACCCGAACAAAGTTTTAACGGCTTAGTAGGTTGTCCAATTGATGGAAATTGGACATTAACCATTACCGATAATATTGGCGCAGACAATGGCTATATTTTTGAATGGGGAATTACCTTAAACCCAGCTATTAATCCTAATGCTGAGTTTTATACTGTAAACCTTTTAAATGGTACATGGTTAAGTAATCCTGATATTATTAATGATTATGACACATTAGCAATAGCAACACCAAGCGTTGCAGGAGTAAACTCATTTATATTTGAGGTAACGGATGAGTACGGTTGTACTTTTGACACCACCATACAAGTTGTTGTTTTACCAGAGTTGAACCCAATAGCAAGTCCTGATACAATTGTTTGTTTTAACCAGTTAGTTACATTAGATGTTAATACTGTAGATAGTTGTAGTTATTCCTTAGAACTTTTCGATTCGTATGGTGATGGTTGGAATGGAGCATCTTTAACCCTTTTTATTAACGGAATTCCTTTTTTAACAAATATTACTGTTCCTAATTGTAGTGGAAATACATCCACAGGGTGTACAAACATCTTTAACATTCCAGTTACAACTGGAGATATTATTACCATGAACTATACAAGTGGATCTTTCAACTCAGAACACTCTGTTACATTATATGATCCGTCAGGGGCTCAAATATTTACAATCAACAATGCTCCAGATGGTGCAATTGGAGGAAATATTATTGCAATTTGTGGAGATTTATTAGATTATTTATGGAGCCCTGCTGCTGGATTAAATAACCCGACTATTAAAAACCCAATCTTTGATGGTCTTGCAACAAATTCGTACACTGTAACGATCAGTCATTCAAACTTCCCTCAATGTAGTACTACTTCAGATTCAATAACATTAGTTGTTGTTAATGATCCTATTCCAGTATTTTCTGTTAATGATACACTTATTTGTATAGGAGAGAGCATAACATTGTCACTAACAATAGGAGACACAATATTATGGTCTACAGGAGACACCACTTTATCTATTAATTTAACACCAACAGGAGATACTACTATTAGTGTTGTTGTTGATGTTTTTTGTGGTTCATATAGTTTTAGTCAAAACATTGTTGTAATTAATAACCCCCTACCTTTACTTACCGGGGACTCTCTTATTTGTATAGGAGAGAGTGTTGCGCTAACAATTAGTAATTCCTCTTCTATTTTATGGCCTGCAGGAGATACTACAGCTATAGTTAACTTTATCCCAATTAGGGATACTACTATAACAGTAACCGCAAGTAATTTTTGTGACACCATTAATTTCACCAAATTTATTGAAGTAACAAATAATACGGCTCCTGATATTTTGGGGGATTCTGTTGTTTGTTTTGGTGATTTAGTTTCACTAACAGGAACGGCTACTGATGTTGAATTATATCTATGGCCAGATAGTTCTACAGCATCGTCAGTTAGCTTTATTCCAAATACGGACACATTAGTTACCCTTTATGCATCTAATAGGTGTGACACCTCTATAACAAACATATTCATTATTGTAAACCCAAACCCTATAACCACAATCTCCCCAGACACATCTATTACTATCCAAGATAGTACTCAAATTTTTGTTTTAGGTGGTAACACTGGTGTTAATTATACTTGGGATCCTAATGGAAGTTTAAACTGTAGCAATTGTGCTAGTCCAATAGCATTTCCAACTGAAACAACAACATATTCTGTAGAAATTATTGATACTAATGGTTGTATAAATAGTAATACGATAACCATCGAGGTCCTTATTCCTGACTTGTTTATTCCAACAGGTTTTTCACCAAATAATGATGGGGTTAATGATATGCTTTTTGTTAGAAGTCTTGACATAGAAAAAATGATTTTACAAATTTATAATCGCTGGGGAGGACTTGTATTTGAAACTGAAGACCAAGAAATTGGATGGGATGGAAAATATAACGGTCATGAATTAGATTTTGGTGTTTATGTATATAGATTTGAAGCAACATTCTTAAGTGGAGAAAAAATAACTCAATCTGGTAGTATTACATTATTTAAGTAATATGAAAAAACTCTATATTCTCATATTTATATCCGTTTTTAGTTTGCCTGAGTTTTGGGGTCAAGACACTCGGTTTTCTCAATTTACAAATACTCCTTTATTAATAAACCCTGGTTTAACAGGTATGGGTAATGGATATAGTAGAGCAAACTTAAGTTACCGTTCTCAATGGACTACTACTGATAACTCTTTTAGTACTGCAGCACTATCAATCGATCTACCTATTTATTCAGACAAAATGAACTGGAAAAAAGGCTATTTAGGTGCAGGGCTTACTTTTTATAATGATCAAGCAGGAAATGGTGCTTTAAGCACAAATGAAGCTAACCTCGCAATTAGCGGTATAATATTCACAGGAAAAAAATCAAAATTATCATTAGGAATAATGGGTGGGTACCTCCAAAAATCCATTAGCCCAGATAAAATACAATGGGACAGTCAATATAATGGTTTTGAACATGATGTAAGTTTACCAAGTCAAGAAAATTTTATTGCTGTATCCGCAGGTGCAATTGATCTTTCGGCAGGAATGAGCTATAAATATGCCAGTAACGAAGTCGCTATGTCTTCTGATGGAAATGGCAACAATATGGTCTTTGAAATTGGAGCTGCTGCCTTCCATTTATTAGAGCCAAAACTCGAATTTCTTCAAAACCCTAATGCCCAAGTGAGTAGAAGGTTTGTTGGTCATACTCGATTTTTAAAATCTATGGACTCGTCCCCTTTAGCTCTTGGAGGAAATGTACTATATATGCAACAAGTTAATAATACAGAAACAACAATTGGCTTCGAGGGTAGATACGTATTAAAAGGAAATACAAAATATACAGGCTTCCTTAAGGATGCCTACATTGGGTTTCAATTACTTTATAGACATCAAGATGCAATAATCCCTGTTTTATCTTATAAATTTAACAATTGGAAAATTAGCACCTCCTATGATTATAACACTTCAGAATTAGGAAACGTAACAGGTAATGTTGGCGGGTTTGAAATCTCTATACAATTTAATGATTTTGAAGGTCAACTATTTAATCAGGGGAATAAATACATTAATTACCAAGGAAGCGGAGGTAATTTTTAAGCCCTTAGTTTTCAACACTCTTTTTTAAGAACTATTTTTTAAGAGAAACCACTTGTCTTTTCATTATTTTATCTTTGTTTGAGATAAACATTTTGACCTATGAATTACAATAATATTATTGTTGAAACAGAAGAGAACATTGCTGTTTTAATTATTAACAGACCAAATCAATTAAGTGCATTAAACTCAGAAACAATAGCTGAATTAGGTGCTGCTTTTAAAAGTTTAGAAGCAAATAATATCATTAAAGCAATTATTCTTACAGGCTCTGGAACAAAAGCTTTTGTGGCTGGAGCTGATATTAAAGAATTTTACCAATTTGATGTAGAAGAAGGAAAAAAATTAGCTGTAAAAGGACATCAATCTTTATTTGATGTAGTTGCTAATTTAACCACTCCTGTAATTGGAGCAGTTAATGGTTTTGCATTAGGTGGAGGGCTTGAGTTGGCTATGAGTTGTCATTTTAGATTAGCATCTGATAACGCAAAACTAGGTTTGCCAGAAGTAACTTTAGGTGTAATCCCTGGTTATGGAGGAACACAACGTTTAGCTCAATTAGTAGGTAAAGGCAGAGCAATGGAGATGATTATGACTGCTAAAATGATTGGAGCTCAAGAAGCTTTAAATTATGGGTTAATTAACCAAGTTACCACTCAAGAAGAATTATTAGATACCTGTAAGAAAATTGCGTTAAAGATTGTTAAAAATTCATCTGTTGCAATAGCAAGTGCAATAAGAGCCATAAATGCTGGTTATACGGATGGTGTTAACGGTTTTGATGCAGAAATTGAAGAATTTGGTAAATGTTTCGGAACTGATGACTTTAAAGAAGGAACAACTGCCTTTATTGAAAAACGAAAAGCAGATTTTCCAGGAAAATAAACTTCAGTAAGTAGTGATCAATAGCTAAGTAGCGATATTAAACACTAACTACTGACAACTAATAATATGTCAAACCCATTAAAAAAATTAGCAGGACAAACAGCCGTCTATGGTCTTACAAGCATAGTCGGGAGGCTACTTACATGGTTTTTAGTACCCCTTTATACACTTAAGTTTACCACTGACCAATATGGTATTGTTACAGAAATGTATGCTTATGTTGCATTTTTAGTAGTGTTTTTAACCTACGGAATGGAAACTGCTTTTTTCCGATATTCAACACTAAAAGAATATGAACCTAAAAAAGTGTTTACTACTGTTATTTATGCACTTTTTACAACTTCATTCTTTTTTATTTTAACCGCTTTTTTGTTTGATCAACAGATTGCTAACTGGTTAAAGTATCCTAACAACCCGGAATTTGTCACCTGGTTTGCTATAATTGTTGGATTAGATGCCATTTCATCTATTCCTTTAGCAAAACTTAGGTCAGATAATAAAGCATTAAAATTTGTACTTATCAATTTTGCCAATATTATTGTTTTTGTCGGGCTAAATTTATTTTTTCTTGCTTATTGTTTGCCAAAATATAATGCCGGAGAATCGAATTGGCTCGTAAATACTTTTTACAATCCAGAAATTGGTGTTGGGTATGTGTTCATTTCAAACCTAATTGCTGTTTGTGTAAAATTCTTGTTACTACTTCCTGAAATTTTTAAAGCACAATATGGGTTTCAGCTTTCATTATTGAAAAAAATGTTCATTTACGCATTACCATTGCTGATTTTTGGTTTAGCAGGAATTGTAAATGAAACAATTGACAGAATAATGCTTAAACGCATATTACTAGAAACAGAAACATTAAAAGAAACAATGTCTCAAATAGGAATATATGGTGCTTGTTACAAAATTTCTATCATTATTACACTTTTTATACAAGCTTTTCGATACGCAGCAGAACCATTTTTCTTTAATCAAGAAAAAGAAAAAGGAGCAAAAGAAACCTATTCTAAAGTAATGACTTATTTTGTTATTGTATGTGCCACTATCTTTTTGGGAGTTATGTTGTTTATGGATGTGATCAAATATTTCATTCCAAATCAAGAATATTGGGAAGGGTTAAAAGTTGTTCCAATACTATTATTTGCAAATATAGCTTTGGGTATTTATTACAACCAATCTATTTGGTATAAGCTGAGTGGTAAGACAAAATTTGGAGCTTATATTGGTATTTTTGGTGCAGGTATTACTATTCTTTTAAATTATATTTGGATCCCTATTTATGGATATATGGGTTCAGCTTGGGCAACATTAATCTGTTACGCTTCTATGATGGTTTTATCTTTCGTTTTAAGTAGAAAACATTATCCAATAAAATATAATCTGCCAAAAATCATGTTATATTTAGGATTAGCCTTTTCATTGTACTTTTTCACAATATATTTGGCGCTACCTGTTGGAGTATTAAAATACGGAGTCCACAGCCTCATTATCATTGCTTTTTTAAGTGTGATCTACGTGATAGAAAAGCCAAAAAAAGTGGTAATTTAGTCAGTTACAAAATTTACGTAAACCAATGGAAATTAAAATAGTAAACAAATCAAGTCATCCTTTACCACATTATGGTACAGTAGCTTCTGCAGGAGTTGATTTAAGAGCAAATATATCAGCACCAATTACATTAAAACCGTTAGAAAGAACTTTAGTAAAAACAGGTTTATTTATTGAGCTTCCTATTGGTTACGAAGCACAAGTTAGACCAAGAAGTGGCTTAGCTTACAAAAATGGAATAACCGTTTTAAATACTCCAGGAACAATTGATGCAGATTACAGAGGAGAGATAGGTGTGATTTTGGTAAACCTTTCTAATAAAGATTTTATAATTGAAAACGGAGAAAGAGTAGCACAAATGGTAATTGCAAAACACGAGCAAGCAGAATGGAGTTTAGTTGAAGAACTTTCTGATACTGAAAGAGGCGCTGGCGGTTTTGGAAGTACAGGGAAACATTAATTAGACAATTATTCAATATAACAATTGTTATATTTTCAAATTATTACATTAAGGAGATGAAAATAATAGTACCAATGGCAGGAAGAGGTTCAAGATTAAGACCTCATACCTTAACAATACCTAAACCCCTAGTTCCTGTAGGAGGAAAACCAATTGTACAGCGATTAGTTGAAGATATTACAAAAGTTTGTGGTGAAGCAGTTGATGAAATTGCTTTTATTATTGGCGATTTTGGTGATCAAGTTGAGAAAGATTTAATTACTGTTGCTGAAAATTTAGGAGCAAAAGGAAGTATTTACCATCAAGAGGAAGCTTTAGGAACTGCACATGCTATTTTATGTGCCAAAGAAAGTTTAGAGGGGAATATAGTAGTCGCTTTTGCGGATACATTATTTAAAGCAGATTTTACATTAGATGCTAATGCTGAAGGAATAATATGGGTAAGTCAGATTGATGATCCAAGTGCATTTGGAGTGGTAAAGTTAAATGACGATAATATTATTACAGATTTTATAGAGAAGCCGCAAGAATTTGTTTCTGACCTTGCAATTATTGGGATTTATTATTTTAAAGATGGAGCTTATTTAAAAGATGAACTACAATACTTAATTGATAATGAGATCACAGATAAAGGAGAGTATCAATTAACAGATGCTTTAGAAAACATGAAACAAAAAGGCACAAAATTTGCTCCAGGAGAAGTAAAAGAATGGTTAGATTGTGGTAATTACAAAGCTACAGTTTATACAAACCAACGTGTTTTAGAATTTATTAGAAATGAAAATATTATCGATAGCTCATTAAAATTAGAAAATTCAGTGATTATTGAACCGTGTTTTATAGCTAAAAATGTGGAAATTAAAAATGCGATAATTGGTCCTCATGTTTCTATTGGAGAAAATACTGTTATTAAAAATTCAGTAATTTCTAACTCTATTATACAAACCAATTCTTTTATTAAGTCTTCTAATTTTAAGAATTCCATGATTGGAAACCACGCTAGTATTAAAGGTAATGTAAAAGAATATAGTGTTGGAGATTACAACGAAATAGATTAATAAAATTGCAAAACGTTAAATTTTACATATTAATTATTTTAACCGCTTTTTTAGCAAGCTGTTCCTCTTCTAAAGAAGGGGTGACTAATACTTCTAAAAAAAGCAAGCCTAAAGGTATCGAACTAGTTGATTTACCAGAAAAACAACAAATAAAATTTAAATTTTTATTCCACAATGCCAATAAAGAACGTCTTTTAGACAATTATCAACTGGCTGCTAATCTGTTTTTGAAATGTATAGAAATTGCACCCCAAGAATCTGCTCCTTATTATGAGTTAGCTCATTTATTTGAAGCTTCAAAAGAAACAAAATTAGCATTAGAATACTCAGAGAAAGCAGTAAAATTAGATGGTAAAAACTATTGGTATCGCATCCTTTACGCTCATACATTACAACGTGTTGGCAATTTTAATGCTGCTATAAAAGAATATGAAACATTAATTAAAGAAAATAAAGGAAATATCGATTTATACTTTGATTTAGCTGGAATGCAACTTTATTCTGGCAAGTATAAAGAGTCTTTATCATCCTTTAACGAAATAGAAAAACGCCTTGGAATAAGTGAAGAAATTTCTGTTCAAAAAGAAAAGATTTATATTAAACTAGGCGATATTGATAAAGCAGCAAATGAAATTCAACAATTAATAAATAAATATCCAGATAATTTAAAATATCAAGTTTTACTAGCTGACTTATATCTTGCAAACGATTTAACCGATAAAGCATTTACAGTTTACCAAGAAATTTTAAAAAAAGACCCTGAAAATCCCTATGCAAACTTATCGTTATATGATTATCATAAAAAGAAAGGAGAAAACAGGAAAGCATCTGAAGCTTTACAAAAAGCATTTGCAAGCCCCAATTTAGGTATAGATACAAAAATGAAAATTCTATTATCCTATTATTCCGAAACAGATAGCCAGATAAAAAAAGAGGCATTAAACTTAAATAAAATCTTAATCAAAACGCACCCAAAAGAAGCTAAAGCGTATACCATTTATGCTGATTTTTTATACCAAGATAAAAAACTTGAGGGAGCAAAAGAGAACTATTTAAAAGCCATTGAATTTGATAATTCTAAACTTCCTATTTGGAACCAGTTAATGTTTATTGAATCTGAATTACAAGATAACGAATCATTATTGAGAGATAGTAAAAGAGCGCTCGACCTATTTCCAAATCAACCCTTATTTTACTTCTTTTATGGCGCAACCAATCTACAAAACAAACAATATGAAGAAGCTATAGAGTATTTAATTATTGGTAAAGATTATGTATATAATAACCCCCCATTATTGGCTCAATTTTATGCCAATTTAGGAGATGCAAACCATGGTTTAAAACAATACGAAGCTTCTGATAAAGCTTATGAAAATGCGTTAAAAATAGAACCTAAGAACATTTATGTTTTAAATAATTATGGTTATTACTTATCGTTACGAGAAGAGAACTTAGACCGTGCAGAAGAACTTTCTGCTTTGTGTAATGAAATTGAACCTGATCAATCAAACTACCAAGATACTTATGCTTGGATTTTATACAAACAAGGAAAATTTGTGCAAGCAAAAGAATGGTTAGAAAAAGCATTAGAAAACGGTGGAGCATCTAATGCTGTTATCTTGGAACATCTAGGGGACACCCATGCAAAACTTCAAAACATAACGAAAGCATTAGAGTTTTGGAAAAAAGCAAAAAAGATGAATGATGGAGCTAGCACAAAGTTTTTAGACAAAAAAATTGCCGATAAAAAGCTCTATGAATAAAATAAAAGCTTTATACTGGTTCCCAATAATTTTTCTTGGCACTTTCCTTTTTTCCTGTAAGGTTCAAGAAAAAGAAAACGTTAAAGTGAAAGTTAAGGCTCGCTCCTCAAAATTTTTAGTGAAAAAATTAAAAGAAAAAGAATTTAATTTTAGTAGCATCTCTGCCAAATCTTCAATTGCAATTATTGATAGCGCAGGTAAAAAAAAGAGTTTTAAAACACATTTAAGAATAAGAAAAGATAGTACTATTTGGATGTCAATTACACCATTATTAGGCATTGAAATGGCTAGAGTAATTATAACTAAAGATTCTGTGAAATTTTTAAACCGGGTAAGTAAAGAATACTTTTTAGGTAATTTTAGCTATATCAATCAAGTTTTTGGAACAGATTTAGACTACCAAATGTTAGAAGCTTTACTAATTGGAAATAGCCTCGATTTTGAAGAAAATGAAAAAATACACTCCAGAGTTGATCGGAAAAAGGATTTGTACTATTTAAGTACAGAAAAAAAGAGAAAAGTAAATAAGGAACTTCAAAAAGAAAAAGAGAAAATAAAAAAAGAAGCGCAAGTACTTTGGTTAGATCCTGTAACTTTTAAGATTAAAGAGTTATTACTTTCTTCACCCGAAACAGATCGGTCATTAATTGGTTTTTATTCTGATTTTCAAGATATTGCAACACAATTAATCCCTTATAAAATTCGTTTTACATTAAAATCAAAAACATCAACAGCAATAGAAATTAATTACACTAAATTTTCAACAGGAAAAATCTTATCCTACCCTTTTAAAATTTCATCTAAGTATGTACAGATTAAGAAATAAAATTATATCCGTTTTCTGTATAATGCTACTAATTTTATCAGCTAATTCTACTTTTGCTCAAAATAAAAAAGAATTAGAACAAAGGAAAAAGAAACTTCAAAAAGAAATTAAACTCACCAATAAACTCTTAAAAGAAACACGTAAAAACAAAGACTTATCGGTTGATGAATTACTGAAATTAAAAAGTAAGATAACCTCTAGATCGAACTTAATTGCGACAATGAACTCCGAAATGAAACTAATTAACAAAGAAATTAGTGGAAATAAACAAGAAATTAATGGCTTAGAATCAGATCTTACTTACCTAAAATCTGAATATGCTAAAATCATTTATTATGCTTTTAAACACAAAAATTCATACGATAAAATGATGTTTATTTTTGCATCTAAAGATGTTAACCAAGCTTATAAACGACTAAAATATATTCAACAATACTCTGAATATAGAAAAGGGCAAGCCACCGAAATTGTAAGTACACAAAAAACACTAACCTTAAAAATTGCTTCATTAAAACAAAGTAATGAAGAAAAAACAGTGCTTGTTTCATTAGAAGAACAAGAAAAACAAAACTTAGCAATAGAAAAAGTAGAACAAGAAAACATCGTTGAAAAACTACAAGGAAAAGAGCAGGAATTAAAAAATAAACTAAAGAAGAAAGAAGCTGCCAAACGAAAATTACAAAAAGCAATACAGCGAATAATTGAAGAAGAGATTAGAAAAGCACGAGAAGCAGCTAAAAGATCTGGCAACAAATCTAAAGGGTTTCCTCTAACCCCTGAAGCATTAAAATTGTCTAACTCATTTGCATCTAATAAAGGAAAGCTTCCTTGGCCAGTTAAACAAGGTGTAATTACAGCACAATTTGGTAAACACGCTCATCCTGTTTTAAAAGGTATTGTAACTAATAATAATGGAATAGATATTAGTACAACTAAAGGAGCTACCTCTAGAGCTATTTTTAACGGCATTGTCAGTTCTGTTGCCATTATTCCAGGAGAGGGAAAAGTAGTAATGGTTAGACATGGGGAGTACCTTTCTGTTTATTCTTATATGAGCGAAGTATTTGTAAGCAAAGGAGATGAAATTTCCATCAAACAAGAATTAGGTGTTTTAATAAATGAAGCTGGAAAATCGAAGACTCAAGTTCATTTAGAAATTTGGAAAGGAATGACTAAACTAAACCCCAAATATTGGATTTTTAGGAAGTAACATATTTAAACCATGACTTCAATAAAATTAACAACCACTGTTTCTATTCCTAAAAGTAGTTTTTCTATTTCGCACCAAAAGCCTATTTTATTAATTGGTTCTTGTTTTGCTGAAAACATTGGAACAAGGCTTATTGAAAATAAATTTGATGTGAACATTAATCCTAATGGAATAATTTTTAATCCTATCTCAGTAGTTAACACACTAAAAAGAATTTTTAAAAATCAACTTTATACTGCTAAAGAATTAGTTGATCACAATGGTAAATGGCTAAGTTTAAATCATCACAGTCGTTTTTCTGCTATTGACAAAGAAGAATGTTTAAGTCTTATTAATAACAGCTTTGTCCAAACTCATGAACATCTTAAAAAGTCGAAAACCATTATTATTACATTGGGGTCTGCTTGGGTTTATGAATATGAAAATTTTGGAATTGTTGCCAATTGCCACAAAATACCAAACAAACAATTTACTAAACGATTACTTTCTGCAAAAGAAATTTTAAGTGCTTTTGAAGCTATTCAAGAAGTTTTAAAAGATTATAATGTTGTTTTTACAGTTAGCCCAGTTAGGCACATTAAAGATGGGTTACACGAAAACAATTTAAGTAAATCTACTTTACTTTTAGCCATTAATAATTTGGTTGAACAAAACGAAAACTACCACTACTTTCCTGCTTATGAATTAGTTATTGATGAGTTAAGAGATTATCGTTTTTACAAAAATGATTTGATTCACCCAACAGACCTAGCAGTTAATTATGTTTGGGAAAAATTTAGCGATAGTTATTTTAATGAAACAACCAATAAGTTAAACACTAAAATTCAACAACTAAAAACTGCTTCAGATCACAAACCTTTCAATTTTGAGAGCAAAGAACACCAACAATTTATTGCCAAGCATACAGGTTTAATGAACGAACTTTCTAAAAAATATCCTTTTTTAAATTTTGAAGAAGAAAAACATAAACTACAATTTGGAAGTCAAAACATGAACAAAAAAGAATAAAAAAAGGAAAAAATTAGTTAGAACTACGTCCATCTTTCAAATAATCATTTTTGATTTATCATAAATTTCTCTACCTCAACCAATCCTTTTTTTAAATCAAACTCAGATTGTATTTGACTATAAAAATTCCCTTGTTCTAAATGGTAACTCGCTAAGTACTCTTGTTCAGTTTGTCCTGGAGTTGGTATTAAAATCGCTTTTTTGTTTAATGCAGCTAAATCCATAATACTAGAATAACCGGCTCTACAAACCACTACTTTACTTTTTTGAATGTATTGATAAAGTTTTTTTGTTGAAAGATGGTTAAAAACCTGTAATTCTTTATTTTCAATTCTTAATTCTTCATTCTCCAAAGGTAAGCCTCTAACAACAATTGCTTTTAATTTATTTTTCTCAATTTGTTCTAAAACTAATTTTTCAAAAACCGTCCGTTGCGGCTCTGGTCCCGACAAGATAGCTATAATGTCAAATTCATATTCTTGAAAAAGGTTCCTATCCTGCTCCTTCGAAAAGCCGAAAATGGCACCCGGAAATGACGAAAACCTTGAAAGTACCCCAATAAATTTATGTGGATATTTAAACAGTTTTAAATGAGATAGGTCTCCTGATAAATTTGAATTTTCTTCAGTATCTGGAATCCAACATTCATCAAAATTGCTAATTAACTTTTCTATTTTTTGATGTGCAATTTTTTCTCCTAAAGGGGCTTTTACATAAAGCTGATGCGTTATAATTATTGATTTTATTTTATCACTATATAAACCATAACGATTATCAGAAACAATCAAGTCAATATTGTTATCTTCAATTATTTTATCAATAAACCTATGTTCTTCTTTTATAAAGTTAAAGAATTTTATACTTTCATAAAATAATTTTAGTGAACTCCCTTTTTCATTATAAGTTACTTCATAACCAGGAATAATAACTGTTTTTAATGTTGGGAATTCTTGTTGTAAAAATGCCAGCCGATTTTTGTCTGCCCCAATTAATACTTGGTGCCCTTCTGCTAAAAAATTTTCAATTAAAGGAACACATCTTGTTGCGTGCCCCAAACCCCAATCAAGCGGACAAATTAATATGATTTTTTTTAAGTTCAAGTAAGGCTAAGATACTTATTTTTGTTTCATAGAAGAACTAAGCAATTATGAAAAAGAAAATACTATACGGATTACTCATTATTTTTGTCATTATTCAATTTTTTAGAATCAATAAAACAAACCCTCCGGTAAATTCTGCTGATGATTTTATTAAGATGACCAACCCTCCACAAGAAATTTCTGTAATGCTAAAAACATCTTGTTATGATTGCCATTCTAATGAGAGCACCTACCCTTGGTATAGTAATATTGCACCTGTTTCATGGTGGCTAAAACACCACATTGATGAAGCAAGAGAAGAACTCAATTTTTCAAAATGGAGTACTTATAATCTAAAAAGACAAGACCATAAATTAGAAGAAATGCTAGAGGAAGTTGAAAAAGGAGAGATGCCTTTAAAACCATACCCACTAACACACCCTGAAGCACAATTAACTCCAAAACAAAAAAAGGAGCTAAAGCTTTGGTTTAAAAAAGTAAGGGCTGATATTAATAAACCCCAAGAAAAAGAAGAGCTTCAATTAAATAATGGTGAAAAATGGATTACCAACACAGAAACAAATGTTGGCATTAAAAATTTTATCGCAATTATTAATAATCAAAATTTAGACTTCTCCAATAAAGGAGAAAATTTAAATACCGAAATGAAACGAATTTTTGCTGAATGTACTATGCAAGGGGAGGCGCACAATCAGCTACATTTGTATTTATTGCCAATGGTTAAAATGTTTAGAGAATTAAAAGAGTCTGAAACATACAGTGGAGCGATTTTAAAACAGACAGAAATTAAACAACACCTAGCTTCATACGAGACCTATTTTAAATAATTAAACCTTGTTTAAGATACCGACTTAAAAAGTCTTGCAGTTGTAAGTCTTTTTTTATTTTTGACAAAAATTACAACATGGGAGGAAAAGGGAAATTACTAAAGTGGGCAGAGATGAAAACGTTTAACAACGTTATTGAACCCACAACTGATGAAGTATTTAGAAAAGATCACTTTTTAAAAGGAAAATGGAAGAGTGAAATTTTCAAAAACGATAACCCCATTATTTTAGAATTAGGCTGTGGTAAGGGCGAATACTCTGTTGGAATGGGAGAACATTTCCCTAATAAAAACTTTATTGGTGTTGATATAAAAGGAAATCGAATTTGGCGAGGGGCAAAAACTGTATTTGAAAATAAAATGACCAATATTTATTTTATCCGAACACAAATAGACCATATTGCTTCTTTTTTTTCAGAAAATGAAGTAGATGAAATATGGATAACCTTTCCAGACCCTCAACCAAAAGACAGATTAGAACGTAAACGCTTAACCTCTCCAATGTTTATTGATCGTTACAAAACATTTTTAAAAGCAGATGGTATTGTACACCTTAAAACCGATCATGAAGATTTTTTTAGATACACATTAGAAGAAGTTGAACGTTGTAATTTTAAATTACTAGAAAGCACTTTTAATCTATATGGCGAAGCCATAGAAAAACTCGATTCAAAAACACAAGAAATCCTCTCCATTAAAACTTTTTACGAAAAATTGTGGGCTGCAAAAGGTCATAGTATTCATTATTGTAAGTTTCAGTTAATTTGAACTACTCTCAAAATAGTGAGAATTTTTTTCAATTAGTCTACCACGTTTGTAGAGAAATTCCTAAGGGAAGAGTTACATCTTATGGTACAATTGCTAAGTATTTAGGCTCTGGCAGAAGCTCTAGAATGGTAGGCTGGGCAATGAATAATGCTCATAGCCAAAACCCTCCAGTTCCTGCTCATCGGGTGGTAAACCGCAACGGGCAACTTACAGGGAAAATACACTTTTCGCATCCAAAAGAAATGGAGATTTTATTGAAAAAAGAGGGTGTTGAAGTAAAAAATAACCAAATTATTAACTTTAAAAAAGTGTTTTGGGATCCAATGATAGAATTAAGCTTAAACATTTAATAAATTCTTAACTTTGTAAAAACATTTTCACTATGAGTTTTTCAGAATCTAAAATTAAAGAAGCCCTAAGTTTTGTTATTGAGCCGGATTTAAAGAAAGATATTATTGAACTAAAATTAGTTTCAAATATTAAATTTGAAGGAGAGAAAATTAATTTCGATTTGCAGCTTAATAACCCTGCAATGCACAACAAAAAACGTGTTACTGAAGCATGTGAAATGCACCTCAACCGAATTTTAAAAACAACAGTAATATTAACTGTTAATATTACTCCAATCCCTAAAGCTCCCGAAACGCCAAAAGAAAATAAGGTGTTACCTAATGTTAAAAATATTATTGCTATTGCTTCTGGCAAAGGAGGTGTTGGAAAATCTACTATAACAGCTAATTTAGCCATTGCTTTAGTTAAAAAAGGCTATAAAGTGGGTTTGGTTGATGCAGATATTTATGGGCCTTCAATGCCTTTAATGTTTAATGTTGAACACGAAAAACCAATGCCCATTGAAGTAAATGGTAAAAACCTTATTAAACCCGTAGAAAGTTACGGTGTAAAATTATTATCTATTGGATTTTTTGCAAACCAAGACCAAGCCATGGTCTGGAGAGGGCCAATGGCAACAAAAGCATTATCTCAATTATTTACCGAAGCAGATTGGGGTGAATTAGATTATATGTTAATCGATTTGCCTCCAGGAACTGGAGATATTCACCTTTCATTAGTGCAAACGGTATCTGTTACGGGAGCAATTATTGTAAGTACACCACAGAAAGTAGCTTTAATTGACGCCAGAAAAGCTATTGGAATGTTCAAAATGGAATCCATCAATGTTCCTGTACTAGGAATGATAGAAAATATGGCTTATTTTACTCCTGAAGAACTACCAGATAACAAGTATTATATTTTTGGACAAGATGGTTTAAAAAGTTTAGCTCAAGAAAACAATATTCCGTTATTAGGAGAAATTCCTTTAGTGCAAAGCATTAGAGAAGCTGGTGATGCTGGAAGACCAGCCATTTTACAAGAAAACACACCTCAAGCAATAGCTTTTAATTCTTTTGCTGACAATTTAATTAAAGCTGTAAAAGCTAGAAATGAAAACTTAGATCCGACTCAAAAAGTAGAAATCACTAATATGAATGGTTGCTCTACTAATTAATATTTTTCTTAACTTACGCTACTGTTATGAATAACGAACAACTAATAGAAAAAATTAACCTTGCTTTAGAAGATATTAGACCGTATTTAAAAGATGATGGTGGAGATATTGAATTAATCGAAGTTACTGATGACTTAATTGTTAAAGTAAAATTTTTAGGAGCTTGTAACGATTGCTCCATGAGTGCAATGACCTTAAAAGGTGGAGTTGAAGAGGTAATTAAAAAATCAGTGCCAGAGATTAAAGAAGTAATAGCTGTTGAAGAAATCCTAAATCAATAAAACCTTCTTAAGATAGTTTTGCCGTCAATAACTTCATCTCCATTATTGGAGATATTTTGTCATATAAAATATGGTAAACAGCATCAACAATAGGCATATCTACATTGAATTTTTTATTAATCTCATAAATACCTTTGGCTGCATAATACCCTTCAGCAACCATATTCATTTCAATTTGAGCTGAACGAACAGAATACCCTTTTCCTACCATACTTCCAAAGTTTCTATTTCTCGAAAATTGAGAATAGGCCGTAACCAATAAATCTCCAAGGTAGGCCGATGAATTTACATCTCTATGTATAGGGTGAACAGCATCAATAAACTCTTTAGTTTCTCGAGTTGCGGCAGAGATTAAAACCGCTTGAAAATTATCTCCATAACCTAAACCATTACAAATTCCACTAGCCACAGCATAAACATTCTTAAGAATAGCTGACAACTCTGTTCCAAACAAATCGTCAGAAACTGTTGTATTAATGTACCTGCAAGACGTCGCTCCTGCAATATATTGAGCTATTTCTTGATTTTCACAAGCAATCGTTAAATAAGATAAACGTTCCAATGCTACCTCTTCGGCATGACATGGTCCTGCGATCATTCCTATTTTATCATAAGGAACATTAAAAACTTTATGAAAAAACCGTGCTGGAATCCTATTCGTTTCACCAGGAACAACACCTTTAGTTGCCGAAATAACAAACTTCTCATCAATACGCTTTATATCCATTTCTTCAAAAGCCGTTGCTAGATAAGGAGAAGGTATTGCAATTATTAAAATATCAGAATCATCAATAATCTCTTGAATATTGGTGCTAATATTTAATCTATTTATATCAAATTGTATTGATTGAATGTACTTTTTATTATGATGAAATTTTTTGAGATACTCAGCACTTTCTTCATCACGCATCCACCAATTCACTTGTTCTAAATTCTCTGTAAGAATTTTAACAATAGCCGTTGCCCAACTACCTCCACCTAATACTGCTACCTTTTTATTAAATTCCATAAAAACAAATATAGTTATTCTAAGGTTGTGAAAACATTATTTTAATAAGGCTCTTTAATTTAAACTCCCTCATTTTTTATTTCTCAAGAGAATATGAAATTGCCACCTTTACAAAGAAAAAATTACGATAGTTCGAGTTTCTAGGAGAATTTTACCAACTTGGTTTTAACCTTCCTAATTACGTTGTCTGTTATTACTTATTGATTGGCTTGTGGCTACAAGCTTAGCTAAACAATAATCATTAGTTCAGAATAATTTTAGTATTAAATATTATTTTTCTTTACTACTTATTTTTACGAAACAAATTGCTTGTTTCATATTTACAGTAGAAATAACAACAGATGACTGCCCTTTTTCAATACTTGTATTAATCGTTTCTTCTCCAGTATATAAACAATGTTCTGCTATAGAATTATCAGAAGTATTGATATTCGGAACATTGCTTAAATAATAAGGTCAAGATTTTATAAAAAACAGAAACTCGTAAGCATTTACTTCTTTATGAGCTTCAAATTAGAAAAATAGTTGTTTGCTTTTATGCTTATAAAATAGATTCCATTAGTTAAATCAGAAATATTTAATTGTGTTTTTTGAGATTTATTGATGCCTTTTTTAAGAACAATTTTCCCATCGATACTTCTAACAGTAATAACAATATCTGAAAGTAGCTGAGGAAAATCTAACGTAACAGCACCAATTGTTGGGTTTGGATAAAGTTTAATTTTTCCTTCCGCATTAACCGTTGAAACACTTGTTACAATTGATGGTTGTGGTTTTAATTCAATTGCTAAATGCCAACCAGTATTCGTTCCCTCACCTGTGTATGCTCCACGATAATTCCATGTTTTTAAATCTAAATTAAAATCTTTGTCATAATCTACATAAGTAGTAAATAAAGTGTTAGAAATAGCTGTAGAGTTTAAAGGGCTTCCTGCTGTTGGGTATAAATCTAAGGTATTTATATTATTTGCTACATTGTTTACATAATTATTGGCATTAGCGGTTATATCTGTAACATTATCTAATAAATTAGCAGTAGCTGCTCCGCCACCTACAACTCTTATTGGAGTTGCATGATCGGAGAAAATAGCATTTCCATAAACATATTTTTGAAAAGCTGGGTCGGTATCCATCAAACGAATTCCCCAACTAATATCGGTTACAATTGTATTACTAAAAACCTTTATATCTCTAGGAGCAAAACTATTATGCGTTTGAAATCCAACACCATTTCCTCCAGCATAATTAACACAAACATTATCATAAAACATAATATTTCCGGTTCCTTGAAACAATGCCTCAAAAGGGTTTTGCCATATAAAATTACCATAAATTTCATAAAAATCATTTGCACCATCACCACTTGCAGGAAATGCACCTACTAATAAATTTGGTCGTGCACTACCACCTGAACTTGAATTATTTTCTTTTGAAAGTACATTATGTCTAATAATAGTTTTCCCGTTTAAAGTCATTCCTGCAATATTTCTTGACCCTACATTTTGATGTTTTATTTCAATGTTATAACCAATAGTATTTTTAATTAAGTTGTATTCTATAATACCATTTACAAAAGGACTTGTTCCATCCGAATTACCTAGGTAAACCCCCGTTCCTAATCCGTCTATTGTACAACCTTTAATTACCCAATCCCAAACAGGACATTTGGTGCTAATACCAACTATTTGCTGATTCGTTCCAGTTCCAATAACTGTTATGTTTTCTATGGTAATATGATGCGCCCAATTTCCAGTAGTTCCTTCTGCTTTAATTCCATCAACAGCAATATTTTGAACATCAATTTTAAAATCTTTTAAAATAATATACTCTGATTCTTTTATGCTAACTGTGTTACAACAAGGATTGGGTAAAAAAATGGTGCTATTTCCACTACCTATAATTACTATTGGGTTGGATGATGTACCAACTAACGAAAATATATTAAGTCGATCAGTATAATTTCCTGAAGCAAGCATAAGCGTATCTCCTTGTAATAATGTAGTTAATAACGATGCATAATTACTAGGATTAGCATTAATTATAGTTGCTTTTACATTAAGAAATAATAATAAAGTTATTGATACTAATAGTAGTTTTATCTTCATAGTTTTTGTTTTTAATTATGTTTTTGCTCAAAATCTGTAAGAAGTTGTTTTGTCTGAGTATTTAATTTTTTCTTAAAAAAGTAAACCCAACCTAATAATAACCCTTTAAAACCTAATGCTTGTTTTAACTATTTATACAAATCAAAAGTATCAGTATTTTTTATGATTTTTCCATCTTTTAACTCTCTTTTTCTTAAATGTACATTCGGCATCTTATGGTAAAAGTAGCAAATAAAAAACAACAGAATAACAAGGAAGTAACAAAAGTAGAAACCATAAAAAAGCTCTAAAATTCAACCATATCAATAGGAATCACTCTAGAGCTCACTTTTTTATGTTATTTCAGGAATAAATTAAAATTTACCCCTGTATTCTATTTTGGAAACGAAATAATTAGGATTCTAGAACACAAAACTTAGCATCTCCATCCACTTCAACTTTAAGCAAACCAAATTTTGACAAGGCTTTCATTCCCTT
>JAESTF010000194.1 GCA_016763795.1 Flavobacteriales bacterium | reverse complement strand
TTTTCTGATTATTGTTGAAACTACAAATCAATTCCAATGTAAAAGAAATGTATGTGGAAGTGATGAAAGATGTTTGTAAAAGAAACCAAAAAGATAAGAAGAAATCTGCTGAATCAATACTAAGAGAAATTAATGAAACAGATAAGAGTTTGATAAGTTTGGAGGATAAATGGACTAAGGGAGGTGTTGGTGATGATACTTTTGATAGGATTAACAAGCGGTATAATGAGAAATTAAGAGAGTTAAGGTATGAGTTAGCTGAAACAGAAAGTCGTAAAGAATCCCTTGCACCGTATATTGGTGGAGCAATAAATGTTGTAGAAAACATTAAAAAGATGTTTGTTCAAGGTGATTACGAAATGAAGCAATCAATATTAAGTTCGATTTTTCCAGAAAAACTAATATTATCTAAAGATGAGTGTCGAACCACAAAATTGAATTCGGTAGTAGAGCTACTGACTAGATTTAATAAGGCTTGTGAGAAATTGGGCAATAAAAAAGCCGACATTTCTGTCGGCTTGTCTACTTTGGCTCCCCCTCAAGGACTCGAACCTTGGACCCTCTGATTAACAGTCAGATGCTCTAACCAGCTGAGCTAAGGAGGAATGACATGAATGTCAAATTCGGCTGCAATATTAGTAGAAAGTTTTATATTATACAACTATATTTGCAAAAATATTTGAATTAATAATTAATTACATAATGAGTAAAAAATATAATGTATATGGAATAGGCAATGCCTTGGTTGATATAGTAACTGAAGTTGACAGTCAATTTCTACAAAATCATAACATAGAGAAAGGATTGATGACGTTGGTGGATGAGGAACATCAAAATAGAGTGTCTAATGCTATTAATATGGATAAGAGTAATATGCAGTGTGGAGGTTCCGCAGCAAACTCAATTATTGCAGTAAGTCAATTTGGAGGTTCGAGCTATTATTCTTGTAAGGTTGCGAATGATGAATTAGGAAATTTCTATCAAAAAGATTTAAAAGGGAATGGTGTAGATTCAAACTTGCATAATGAAGAGTTGGAATCAGGAGTTACAGGCAAATGTTTGGTAATGACTACCGAAGATGCTGCAAGAACGATGAATACTTTTTTAGGTATTACACAAGATTATTCTAGAGCTGAAATAAGAGAGAGTGCACTTAAAGATTCTGAATACTTATATATTGAGGGCTATTTGGTAACTTCTGAAAATGGGCAGGATGCCATGAAGTATGCAAAGAAATTAGCTGAAGATAATGGCGTAAAGACAGCATTAACTTTTTCTGATCCAGCCATGGTAAAGTATTTTAGAGATGCAATGGTATTGGTTGTTGGAGCAAGTGTTGATTTATTATTTTGTAATGAAGAAGAAGCAATGCTTTATACTGAAAAAGATAACCTTTTAGAAGCAAGAGAAGAATTAAAAAAAGCTGCAAAGAGATTCGTAATTACCCAAGGAGAAAATGGAGCAATGATTTTTGATGGAGATACATTTATTGATATTGAACCTTATAATGTTCAGGCTATTGATACAAATGGGGCTGGAGATTTGTTTGCTGGAGCATTCCTTTATGGAATTACAAACGGACATAGCTTTGCAGATTCAGGGAAATTAGCCTCTTTAGCCTCATCAAAGGTAGTAACTCAATTTGGACCTAGGCTTGAATGGTCTCAAGCTAAAGAGGTCTTAAATAAGCTGAATTAGATTGTAGTTGTTAGCTTTTGGCTTTCATTAAAACGAAATATAAATCCTCTACTTTAATTAGTAGAGGATTTTTTTATACATAATTATCACCCTCAGCTCAATTGGGGATCTTTTATCTTGTTTTCCGAAAAACTGGGAATCCAGAAAATTTAGCGAGATAATTTTGTTAACTCATTTATCATTCCGTCAATGTTGTGAGGATTTGAAATTCCTGAAACACTTAGGTTGTAATCACTCGCAATTTTTGCAGTTTCGGGTCCAATGCAAATTATTTTTTCTTGATTAAGCTCAATTTCTAGTTTCATAAAAGAAGCTACTGTAGAACCACTTGTAAACGTTATAAAATCTATTTGTTGTTTAAAAATAGTGTCGAGTTCTTTTTTAGAGTAGCGAATCGCAGTGTTTTCATAAATAGTAATGGTATCAATAGAGCAAGTTCTATTTTTTAAGATTTCAATAATATCATTTTTAGCCAAGTTTGATCGAGGAATTAATATGGTATCATTTTCATTAACAGGGATTTCTGTTGCTAATTGCTTGGCGGTAAATTTACTTGGAATAAAATCTACGGTTAAACCAAGTGCATTAATTAACTCTTTGGTTTTAGACCCAACAGCAGCAATTTTACTATTAATTTTTTTTGGCGAAATGGTTTCAAAAAAAAACTCCACTGCATTAGGGCTTGTGAAAATTATCCAGTTATAGCCATTCTGGTTTAGCTTGCTAGATAATTCTTCTTGATTTTTAGCAGTATTCTTGATGAGCGGAAGAGCAATCGTTTTTGCACCTAAATTTTTAAGTTGTGTAATAAAACCTAAAGCTTGATTTTCAGAACGAGTAACGATAATGGTTTTATTTTTAAGAGGTTGTTGCATCACTTAAAACTGCTTTTTGTTTCTCGGTAACTTTTGCTTTTAACTGAAGTGCTAATGTTCTAGCCAATGTTTTTTTATCATCAATGCTACCAGTTACAGTCCCTTTTTCAAAGTGTTTTCCATCTTCAGTAGCATAAACCCCTTCAATAGTAATTTCTGTTTCAGTTGCTTGAGCATAAGCTGCAATTGGCATATTACAACCACCACCTAAAGCAATTAAAAAAGCTCTTTCAGCATCAGCTGCAGCTTTAGTTGGTTCATGTTTCAGTTTTTTAACCAATTCTAAAATATGACCTGCTTTATCAATTAATTCAATACTTAAAATTCCTTGTCCAACTGCAGGAATCATGGTTTCAGTTTCAAAAATTTCAGTAGCAATATCAATCATGTTCATTTTTTGCAAACCTGTTGCTGCTAAAATAATAGCATCATAACCTTCGGTTTCCATTTTATGAATTCTTCCATCAACATTCCCTTGTATAAACTTGTATTCTAAATCGGGTCTAATTTGTTGTAGCTGAGCGCTTCTTCTTAAGCTTCCAGTTCCTATTACAGCTCCAGAAGGTAAGTCGATTAGTTTTTGTCCTGATTTTGAAATTAAAACGTCTCTAACGTCTTTTCTTTCCGTAACCGGAATAATTCTTAAACCAACAACTCCTTCTGTTGGAATATCTTTAAAACTATGCACCGCTATATCAATTTCTCCAGCCAACATTGCACGTTGTAACGCAGAAGTAAAAGCACCTAGAACCTCAATATTACCATCATCACCACTGGTTCTAATTATTTTTATCTCAAACTCGTAATCAGATTCAATCTCCTTTAATTGGTCAATTATCCAATTGGTTTGTGTTATGGCTAATTTACTTCCTCTTGTACCAACAATAATTTTTTTCTTCGGAATAAATATGTCAACACCTTCAATATCTAAAATCTTTTTAGCGGTATTAATTGGGTTGTCTTGTTCATGTATATTTTGAGCAATATTCTTAATTCCCTCTATCGTAGGATTAGAAATTTTACGTAATAAACGATGTGTAAACCGTTGTAGAAGTTCTTTAGTATGCTCATCAACATTTCCTAATTTAGGGAGGAGCCATTTTAGCTCTTCTTCCTTAATTTCTTCCATATTGTTCCAGTAAGCTTCAATAACAGGCGCAACCTTTCGATTTCTTAACCAAATCATAAACCAATCTACCTCTTCATTTACCAATTTTTTTGCTTGCGGAATTTCATCATATCGTTTTAATAATCCGTCATAAGTGATTTTTTTAATATCATCTAAATCGTATAACGAAATATTAGGATCATTTTTTAATGAAGGATTAAAATTTCTGGGGACACCAAAATCAATAAATAATTTATGTCCACCGGCTTGTAACGCAAAGTTAGCTCTTGGACATTTGCTCTCTGCCATCGTTTCTTCGTGCAGTAAGTTGATTTCACCTTGTGTGCCTCCAATAATTACATTTGCTTCAGATAGCGCTGTATGCATATTCTCCATATCAACAGCCTCTCCTCCCCATTCATTAGCCATTTCTTGCGCACGGTTTATATCATGGCTGGCAACAAATAATTTTTTAATTTTTGTTCTATCTAAAACAGTATTTACCAAATTAGCCATATTTCCTGTTCCGATAATCAGAAAAGTAGTCTCAGCAAGATTAAAATCATGCTTATTAATTAACTCAAAACCAACTGTTGCTAATGAAGTAGAAAATTTTCCGATGCTAGTTTCTAGTCGTACCCTTTTTCCAGTATGGATTGCTTGTCTAATTAATTCATCTAATACAGGGCCAATCGTTTTCTGTTCCCTACCTAAATCTAACGCGTCTCTAATTTGACCTGTAATTTGATGTTCGCCAATGGCTTGTGATTCTAGTCCCGCAGCAGTAGAAAATAAATTTCTAATAGCAATTTCACTATCAGGTAAAATGGAAAGAAATTGGCGGTAATTACCAAACTGGTCAAAATAATCTAAAATTTCGTTATGGCTTTTTCCAAAAGCATAAATAGACAGTCTGTTACAGGTAGATATTATAAAAACCTCTTCATAAGTTTTTTTTAATTCTTGTAGAGCAGCAATGGTTTGTTCTTTGTTTAGTGCTAACCTTTCTCTAACTGCTATTGGTGCAAATCGATGACTTAATTCTACTCCTATTACTTTATCCATACCTATTTTTAAGGGGTACAAATTTAGTAAATTTGAAGAACAATATACTTGCTATTTGGATAAGAATTGTTGAGGTGTTTTAATCTGACGATCTTAAGATGAATGTTTCAATAGTTATAATTTAATTTATATTTTATACAATAATGAAAAAGATGCAATTAAGAAAGGATTGTTAATAAAAAACCTAAAAATTAGCTCAACGTCAATGCTTGTAAACTAATTTGGTTGTTGAAAAATATAGTAGATGAAAGGTGTTAAAAAATCGACTAATCTGAACTATAATTGTACAAGAAATTTTAGCAGTAATTTCTAATTTTTAATTAACTATTTAAACCCCTTTCAGCAATGGAAAAAACATTAAATCAGGTGAGTGACTCTACCAATCAAAAAGAAGAAAATTTAGTGCCGTCAAATCAAAAAAATGACGAAACAGTGAAAAAGTCATATTCTTTTGAGGAAGCTTTTGCCGATGCAACAAAATATTTTAAAGGAGATGAATTAGCTGCTAATGTTTGGATAAATAAATATGCGTTAAAAGATTCTGAAGGCAATATTTATGAAAGCAATCCAGATCAAATGCACAAGCGTTTGGCAAAAGAAATTGCTCGTGTAGAAGAAAAATATGAAAACTCTTATTCAGAGCAAGATATTTATGATGTATTAAAAGGGTTTAAATATATTGTTCCTCAAGGAGGCCCGATGACTGGAATAGGAAATGATTACCAAATAGGATCATTATCTAACTGCTTTGTAATTGGTAATGATGGAAACTCAGATTCTTATGGTGGAGTGATGAAGATTGATGAAGAACAAGTGCAACTAATGAAACGTAGAGGAGGAGTTGGGCATGATTTATCTCACATCAGACCAAAAGGAAGTGCAGTAAAAAATAGTGCGTTAACTTCTACAGGTGTTGTTCCTTTTATGGAAAGATATTCAAACTCAACAAGAGAAGTTGCACAAGATGGAAGAAGAGGTGCTTTGATGCTTTCTACTTCTATTAAGCATCCAGATGCAGAACATTTTATTGATGCAAAATTAGATGGAACGAAAGTTACTGGAGCAAATGTTTCAGTAAGAATTGATCATGATTTTATGAGAGCTGTAAAATCTAACTCAGATTACGTTCAACAATATCCAATCAATGCTGAAAACCCAAAATTTACGAATACCGTAAATGCTAAAAAATTATGGGATAAGATTATCCATAATGCATGGAAATCTGCTGAGCCAGGTATTTTGTTTTGGGATACGATTATAGATGAATCAATTCCAGATTGTTATGCTGATTTAGGTTTTAGAACGGTTTCTACAAATCCTTGTGGAGAGATTCCTTTATGTCCTTATGATAGCTGTAGACTGTTAGCGGTTAACTTGTATAGTTATGTAGAAAATCCTTTTACTGAAGGAGCAACATTTAATTATGAGAAGTTCAATGATCATGTTGGAATGGCTCAACGAATTATGGATGATATTGTTGACTTAGAAATGGAAAAAGTGAACAAGATTATTGATAAAATTGAATCTGATCCAGAAACAATAGATGTGAAAAGTGTAGAGCTTAACCTTTGGAAAAAAATCAAAACAAAAGCAATAGAAGGAAGAAGAACTGGGGTTGGAATTACAGCTGAAGGAGATATGTTAGCGGCCTTAAATTACAAATACGGCACTCCAGAGGCAACTACTTTTTCTACAGATATTCATAAAAAAATGGCTTTATCAGCTTATCGTTCTTCAGTAGATATGGCTAGAGATAGAGGTTCTTTTCCTATTTATGATACCATAAGAGAGGAAAAGAATCCGATGATATTGAGAATTAAAGAAGCGGATGAAAACCTTTACAATGACATGGTAAAGTATGGAAGAAGAAACATTGCGTTGTTAACTATTGCTCCAACAGGAACAACAAGTTTAATGACTCAAACTTCATCTGGAATTGAGCCCGTATTTATGGTTTCTTACAAACGTAGAAAAAAAGTAAATCCTAATGATAAACAAACAAGAGTTGATTTTGTGGATGAAATTGGAGATTCTTGGGAAGAGTATCATGTGTTTCACCACCAATTTGTAAAATGGTTAGAGATTAAAGGTTACGACAAGGATGAGGTTGCCGCTATGAATCAGGAAGAGCTAAAAGAATATTTACCAACCTTTACGGATCCAAAATTGCTTCAAGCTATTTTGGAAAAGGGTCAAATAATTCATTTGGAACCGGGTAAAATATTAATTGAACCGGGTCAATATATCAAAATGGTGCCCATCGTATTGGAGGGTTCAATTAAGATTTTGAGGATGGAT
>JAESTF010000193.1 GCA_016763795.1 Flavobacteriales bacterium | reverse complement strand
GAAAAATGGAATTTAAGGATCAAAAAGAGTTTAATAATTCTGTCAATGACTCTAGGTGGAATGAATCGGATGGAATCGCAGATGTAAAAGATAGATATCAGCATTCATTTAAATTATTGAAAAGACTAATCAAAGGTGAGATGAATTCAACAACATCATCTCCTCAAGATTATTGGAATTATTAAAAATAAAAAGCTACTAACACTGTATAAAAATGCATTAAAATGCATTTCATGCTAACCATTAAGCGAACTATCTCTAAATGTAAATTATCTTCGCTGAAAAGCGAATTCAGGTTGCGTACCTTTTCAAAACACATTCTTTTTTACTTCGACTTCGCTCAGCATAAACTCAAAAAAAACTCAAAAACGTGCTTTTCAAGATTTGATGTAGTTATCACTAAAGCAATAAAAAAAACATCGTTCAGAATAACAAAGAAGTATAACTTTACCGCTGAATGGCAAAACAAGGCAAAAATAAAAACGCTAAGAACAAAGCAAAACACTCTAAGTTATTGAATCAAAAAATCAATAAAAAGAAAGCGGAAAAAGAAGCCAATAAAAAACGATTAAAAGAGATTATTAAAAAAGCTCAAGAGCAAGACAAATAGACTTACAGTAATCCCTTTAATTTTAAAACGAAATTATTAACTTCGTACTCAGAAAATAATCAAAAAATTATAAGAATGAAGGAAGTATATATCGTATCGGCAGTAAGAACACCAATAGGAAGTTTTTTAGGAAGTTTATCTAGTGTACCTGCTACAAAATTAGGTGCAGCAGCAATTAAAGGCGCCATTAGCAAAGCAAACATTTCAGTTGATGTTGTTGATGAAGTGTTTATGGGTAATGTATTGCAAGCAAATGTTGGTCAAGCACCAGCAAGACAAGCTGCAATTTTTGCTGGATTAAACGTTAATGTACCTTGTACTACAATAAATAAAGTTTGTGCTTCAGGAATGAAATCTATCGCTTTAGGTGCTGCTTCTATTATAGCAGGAGATAATGACTGTGTTGTTGTTGGAGGGATGGAAAACATGAGCTCTGTACCACATTACATGAATGCTAGATCTGCTACTAAGTTAGGTGATGTAAAGATGATTGACGGATTGGTTAAAGATGGTTTAACTGATGTTTACAACAAAGTACACATGGGCGTTTGTGCTGAAAAATGTGCTACTGAAAAAAACATATCAAGAGAAGAGCAAGATGCTTTTGCAATAGAATCTTATAACAGATCTGCAGCAGCTTGGGACGCTGGGAAATTTAATGATGAAATTGTACCAGTTGAAGTACCTCAACGTAGAGGTGATGCAATTATCGTAGATAAGGATGAAGAATATACTGCTGTAAAAATGGAGAAAATTCCAACTTTACGCCCAGTGTTTGATAAAGAAGGAACTATTACTGCTGCCAATGCTTCTACATTAAATGATGGTGCTTCTGCATTGGTGTTAATGAGTAAAGAAAAAGTAGAAGAATTAGGCTTAACAGCTATTGCTAAAATAGTGAGTTATGCTGATGCTGCTCAAGAATCTGAATGGTTTACGACTGCTCCATCATTAGCTATACCAAAAGCATTAAAGAAAGCTAATTTAGCTATCTCAGATATTGATTATTGGGAATTAAACCAAGCTTTTGCTGTTGTTGGTATTGCTAACGCTAATGAATTAGGTTTAGATTCAAGCAAAGTAGATGTAAACGGTGGTGCTGTATCACTTGGTCATCCACTTGGGAACTCTGGTTCTAGAATTATTGTAACACTTATTAACATATTAAAACAAAACGGAGGTAAACTTGGTGCTGCAGGTATTTGTAACGGTGGTGGTGGTGCTTCGGCAATGGTAATTGAGAATATTTAATTCTTAATTCTCCACTCTAAATTCTACATTTGTGTTATGAAATACGGTATTTGTCATTTAAGCGTTGTTCCTTGTAGGCTAGAACCTTCAGATAGTTCTGAAATGGTTACACAATTGCTTTTTGGTGAAGTGATAAAAATTTATGAAGAGAAAAGAGCTGGTTGGAGAAAGATAAAAACTGCTTTTGATGATTATGATTGTTGGATAGATAATAAACAATATATCGAAATCAATGAAACAGAATTTGAAAGATTAAATACTTCTCCTATTACTGTTTGTTCCGAAATGGCTAACATCATTGAAAACAAAGTAACCAATGCGTTAACGCCTATACTTTTAGGAAGTTCATTACCCAATTTTAAAGATTCATTAATTCGGTTTAATGAATTTATGTTTCAGTTTGATGGACAAATAACGGATACTTCTGAAAAACAAAATAAAAGTAATATTGCTGAAAATGCAATGATGTATTTAAATGCTCCTTATTTATGGGGAGGTCGTTCTCCTTTCGGGATTGATTGTTCTGGATTTACTCAAGTTATTTATAAATTAAATGGATTTAAATTACCAAGAGATGCTTCTCAACAAGCTACAATTGGAGAAACATTAAGTTTTATAGAGGAATCTGAAAGTGGTGATTTAGCTTTTTTCGATAATGAAGAAGGTAATATTATTCATGTTGGAATAATGTTAGAAAACAACAATATTATTCACGCTTCAGGTAAAGTTAGAATTGATAAAATTGATCATCAAGGCATTTTTAATTCAGAAACGAATACTTATTCTCACCGCTTAAGATTGATTAAAAAAATCTTATAAATCTCTAAGAAGATAAAAGATCTAATTCTCGCGCTTTTAGCTTTCTAATATTGTCTCAAAAAAATTTTATTATATAATAAAAAAAGGACTATCTTTAACAAGAAAGATACTATGCACACATAGTACTATTTATTAAACTTAAAACATTTCTAATGAAAAAACTTTACATTCTCGCAATTGCAGCGTTAGCAACAATAAATGTTTCTGCTCAATGCAATAGCAGATATCAAACTGATTTATTTACAACCATTGATGTTACAACTGTTCAATATGGGACAAGTGTAGATTTAGGTAGCAATACCGTTAATTTAATGATGGATATTTATCAACCTCAAGGGGATGTTGAAACAAATCGTCCTTTAATTATTCTAGCACATGGAGGCTCATTCTCTGCTGGGACTAAAAATGATGCTGATCAAGTATTTTTTGCTACAGAATTAGCCAAAAAAGGATATGTATGTGCTACCATCAATTACAGATTAGCAACCAATGCTTTCTCTTTAATTGTTGAAGAAACAACAGTAAAGGTTGTTTTTATGGCAGTACAAGATGGTAAAGCAGCAGTTCGTTTCTTTAGAAAAGATGCTGCAACTACTGATACATACAAAATTAATCCAGATCAAATATTTTTTGGAGGAACTTCTGCTGGAGGTATATTAGCGATTAACTTGACTTACTTAGATGACATTTCCGATTTAATGACACTACCAAATGGTGCTAACTGGACAACTTGGATGAATGAGGTTGGAGGTTTAGAAGGGACAAGTGGTAATCCAGGATATTGTTCTAGAGTTAATGGAACTTTCGGTTTTGCAGGTGGAGTTGCAGATCAAGCATGGATAGACCCTAATGATGTACCTTGGTATGGCTCTCATTCTGATGGAGATAATACAGTGAAAATTGGTTATGCACAACCTTTAAACGGGTTTACTCCTGTATTTTTATATGGAAGTGATTCTATAAATGGAGCACTAAATTCAGTTGGTACTTATGCAAAATTTGATAGATATGCAGGAAGTAGCGATCACCCACCATTTAATGGTTCTACTGTTTCTATTGCTGATAATAAGGATAGTTTAGCAGTTTTTCTTTATAATATATTAGATTGTAATCCTAATAACTTACAAAAACCAACTCAAAAAAATTGTGGAAACATTACTTCTGTTTCAGACGCTAGTAATAACGATTTTAAGCTTCACATATACCCTAATCCATTTAATGATGAATTAAACATTAGATTAACTGATAATGTTGAAAACACAACTATTTCAATTATTAATGCTGTTGGAAAAGTTGTACTAAATCAAAAAGCACAAGCTTTCATTAATAAAATTAATCTAGCTCATTTACCTACAGGAATGTACTTTGTTAGCGTTATTTCTAATGAAAAAACAGTTACTCAAAAAGTGATAAGAAAATAATAAATACTTTATAAAAAGTAAAAGGTCTTTAGAATATTCTAAAGACCTTTTTTTATGTCTTAATCAAAGCAATGCTTAAGAGAATTAACTTAATAAAGCATTACTTTCTTAATCCT
>JAESTF010000003.1 GCA_016763795.1 Flavobacteriales bacterium | reverse complement strand
GCCTCATAACCTACTGCATTATTATTCCCTCCGTTTGTGTTTGATCTTAACGTTTGAAACCCTACACTTGTGTTTTGCTGTCCAGAAAGATTGTTAGTAAGTGATTGTTCTCCAACTGCTGTATTATTAGCACCAATAATATTAGAGGCTAAAGCTATTGCTCCAATAGCAGTATTTCCAGATCCAGTTATGTTATCTTTTAACGTATTAGAACCTATTGCAGTGTTATTTCCTCCATCTGTATTAGAATTGAGCGAATTAAGACCTACAGCAGTATTTAGAGCTCCGATAGTATTTGAAAAAAGAGATCCTCCTCCTACTGCAATATTACCATCACCACTAGTATTAGTAGCTCCTGCATTATTCCCAACAAAAACATTGTTATTAAGTGATAAATCATCATTTGCTCCTGACCCTTGACCAATAAAAATAGAGCCTCCTGAATTTAAAACTTCTAACCTTGGACCTATCATTGTAAAATATTCTGTTGCTGTATATCCTGTACTATTCCCTAAACTAAAATGAATAATGTCTTGATCAGCTGAAGCCTCAACATTAATTTCAGTATCACCATCTGCATCCTTAATCGCAATTCCTGAATTTGCTACTTTCCACTGTGCTTGCCCATTCCCATCATTTGTTAACACATAACCATTACTCATCATGTTAGTTCCTAAAACATACAAAGAATCTGTATAAAATGTTCCTGCATTTACATTGATTATTTCTCCTGTTGCAGATGAGCTATATATCGTATCTGCAACATTATTAATTGCAGGTGACTGATTTAATATTTGGCTTTGAGCAATATTCCCAATTACTTCTCCGTAAGAAACAATAGAGCTATCAGTATTTAATACAATATGCCCCCCAACTACTGAATTATCCATTACCAGTATTTTATCTACAGGATCAAATCCAAATATTGCCGTATCACCACCCGAAAGTAAAATTAAACCAAGTGGTGTAGTTGGATTTGGTGTTGTAATTGCTATTGCTCCAAAATTTGGATTATTAGCTCTAAAAGATGCCACTATCGAATCAGAAGAAACAACAGATAATTTATAAAGTGGAACTGAAGTACCAACACCAACATTTCCTGTTACAACAGGGTCTAAAATCATATTTACACCATTAACTTGCCAATCATTATCAGCAGCTGCAGCCGGTAATGGAATAAAACCTCCTCCATTAGATAGAAAAATAGTATCGTTAGTTAAATTAATGCTTAAGATTTGTATTTCATTAGTGGCAGAAGTATCATTATTATTAGAAGAACCATCTAATCCATTACAAATAAAATAATTAATATCACGCTCTAATAATTGTAATGTTCCATCATCATTATCATCTACTCCCATAAAAATTTGGTAACCACCATTAACACAATCAACGCCTGGCAGAATAGCAATGGAGTCTGCTAAATTTGCATGACCATTAGCTCCCTGAATTCCCGTTGAAGCTGTATTTGCATGCAGTGCAAAAGGAACAGATAATAATTTTGTTTCAGGCATTACATCTCCATTTACAGTAACTCGCAAATGATACAAACCAGTACCCCAAGAAATACCCGAAAACGTTCCTAAAACAGGGGTTCCACCTCCAATAGCAATTGTAAATAACCCAAATTGGTTAGTAGTTACGGCATGAGTTTCTGCATAAACAATTGAACCTGGTAAAGAACCTTGTACAATATCAAATTGAAGTGTTACAGGTGTACTTACTAAAGGGTTTCCTGATAAATCTCTTGCTACAGCCTGGTAATTAATAGAATCTGGTGCTTGAGCGAAAGACAATACAGTCATAAACAACATTGTCAATATTAAAGCTATTATTTTCATTTGTCGAATTAAAAAGTAAGTTAGCCGACAAATTTACATAACTTAAAGACATAAGTCAAGTTTATTTTATATGATAAAAATCACATACAGAAATAGTTACACCACGTGCATTCCGATAACAAGGATATCATCGATTTGTTCTAATGGACCTTTCCATTCTTCAAGGGTAAGATCTAAGAATTCTTTTTGAGCAGACATCTTTTTACCATTCAATGCTAACAGGTAATCTCTAAATCGCTTATACATAAACTTCTTACCTTTTGGCCCACCAAATTGATCAGCATAACCATCAGAAAAGATATAGACATAATCTTTCTCTTGCAACTGTAATGTATGGTTCGTGTATTTTTGGTCTGGATTTTCAAAATAACCACCAATCGCAAATTTATCTGCCTTTAACTGATTAACTTCTCCATCTCGAACTAAATATAATGGATTATACGCTCCTGCATATTCTAGTATTTTAGTTTTTTTATCATAACTACACAGCGCTAAATCCATCCCATCTTTAGTAGTTGAACCCATTGCATTATTATGCAATGTTTTACTAATTCCTTTATTCAATCCATCTAATATACTCGCAGGATCATCATTAGTTCTTAAGGCTTCGTTTAAAGCATTATACCCAACAATACTCATAAATGCTCCTGGAACACCATGCCCTGTACAATCTACTGCCGCAAAATAAACTTTATCATTCTTCTCTTCTACCCAATAAAAATCTCCTGAAACAATGTCTTTTGGTTTATATAAAATAAATGCATTTGGCATCGATTTTTTCACAAATTCATCTGGAGGCAAAATAGCTTCTTGCAAACCTTTCGCATACTTAATACTGTCCGTTACTTCTTCATAAAGCTCACTAATTTTCTCATTTTGCTCTTCAACCTCTTTTTGTTTTTCTACCAATTCAGCAGTACGCTCAACTACTTTTTGCTCTAAAACTCTTTCGTTCTCAGCTAAATCATCACGCATCTTTATTAACGTTTTCCCTAAAGAATCCTCCTCGCTTAACGGCTCATAATGAGTATCAAACCTACCTGCACCAACTGCTATAGCAAACTCTTTTGTACTGTCCAGCCCTGAAATCACACGATTTAATGCATTTGTCATCTCTCCAATTTCATCATTCTTTGCCTTAATTGATTTTTTTGGAAAAACTCCCTTACTAAGTGACAGTAATATCATTTTTAATTTACGAACTGGTCTAACAATACTTCTAGTTGTAGAATACGCAACTAATACTCCAAAAATAACCAAAGCAATTCCCAACCATCTTGTTAACCATTTTAAATCACTAAAAGAGCTTTGCATAGTCTCTGTAACTTGTCCGGTTTGAAATTTTTGATTAGCGATTAAATCGTCTAATTCATATAAAATTTCAGATGTTTTAATGAAAATTTCACCATCATTTTCCATATAAAATTTAACGAAAAAAATATTCTGAGAATCTTCATAACTACCCCAATCGTGCAACAACGTTATTACCTCTTGATGGAGTTCAAATAACACTGAAAGCTTATCAAAAACAACACTTATCCGTTGCTGGTCTTTTTCATCCCAGTTAACCGATAATGTTTTAATCTTCTTTATTAAATGAGGGTAATCTCTGTCAATTAATCTACTTAATTTCTGTTTGTCTGGATGGTCTGATTGCGACTGAATATATGCCCAATTAAAAATAAGCATTTTAGATCTTACTGTAAGTAATTTTAGCTCCTCCAATGATGCCAAGGAAGGGCTATTGACATTAGTAATTTCATCATTGATTTTAGTGCTATCAGTAAGGGTTGTATAGGTGGTATAAAAGACTATGACAATAAAGAACAATAAAACCCCAAAGCCTGTCCCTATTTTTTTTGCTATAGTAAATCGAAATGTCATATTTATAACATACGAATCTACTATTCTTTTTCTAAACCTTTAAATTTATCAGTTAAATTTTTGAGCTCGTCATTATATTTTTTATACCCATCAGAACCTCTCTCATCTTTGTCCTCAAGTTCTTTTAATCTTTTCTTTATAAATAAATAACGTTTTTTAGCCTCTAATTCTTCAAGTTCTTTTTTATATAACTCTGATTTTTCTATATCGTTAAGCCCGTAATAAATATTCGATAGCCCAATAAGCGTTTCACGCATTTTATAGCCCAACTCGTATGATTTCATCATATAAGGCAATCCTTCCTTAAACACTTTTATACAATAATCTTGCACCTCATTTAATTTCATAATATCCATGTCATAATCCATGTCATTTATGATATCGGCAGCTTCATTATAGTGTAATATTGCTAAGTTGTAATTAGCTCCTGGATTATTAGAATCTAAATCCAATATCTCTATGTATAATTTTTTAATTTGCACCAACTGAACTGAGTCTAAACCTTCAGTAGTTTCTGCAGGCCTGTTCAACATCGATGCTAATACTAATTTAAACTTAACATCCTGTGCTGTTAAATCTAATCCTGAATTTATAATTAACATCGTATTTCTAAACTTCTCATAATTATCCATTGCTTGAGTATAATTATCTGGATCTAACATCCTTGCCGCATCATTATATAAGGTAGACGATAAATATTTTAAAATATTAAAGCTACTTTCCTGAAAGCCTTCTTTTCCTTTAAGTTTTAACATCTCTCTAAACGAATCGATAGCCACTAACCTTGCCGGAGAAACCTTATTACTCTTTTCTTTTTTCTTGTAAAAATCTTTATAAATAAACCCTCTATAATACCATGTTTTTGCTGCT
>JAESTF010000192.1 GCA_016763795.1 Flavobacteriales bacterium | reverse complement strand
GTGTAATAATTTAAACCTATATGCGAGAAAATTCCATCCATTCCCATTATTTTAGATCGTTCATAATACCCTAATAAATAATGAACAGTATATTTGAAAATATCATCATTAGCTTTCGATTTTTCAACTACATAATCTACTTCTTTAATAATAGAATCTGGCATTGGATAAATAACGCTTTTAAAATATTTTTCTAATTTATTGTGATAGATTGGCGTGTAGTTAATTCGGGCATCAGAAAAATCAACATTATCCCAATAATGAGTTTTAACGTATTCATATTTTAATAATCGGAGCAATGAATCATTTTTTATGTCTTCAAATTGGGGAACTTCAGGTTCTTTCATATTTTTAAAAAAAGCTGAAACAAAAAGCTCAGGATGGTTTTTAATAATATCCATTCTAAAAGCATAAATTTCTTTTCCGATTGTATTTAATTTTTTTCTTGCAATATCTTTATCCTTTTCCAAAGCATCTTTATTGTTCATAGTTGCTCTAAAGGGTTGAGATTCTTTTTGTTTTTTTCCTATAAATTTTATATTTTCAAAAAACACTTTATTTTCTTCCGATTTATTAACCTTCATACTGTTAATATAATCTGTGGTATCAGTTTCTAAATCTATTACAGACTCTCCATTAATAACAAATTCAAATAATATTTTTCCACCAGTATACAAGGTGTAAATGCCACCATGATGTTGCTCTTCACCTTTGAAAATAGCAACACCTTTATTATTAAATTGAGCTGTATCTTTATAATAACGCTGTTTCCCAAAATAGTTAATTAAATAGCAGGTAGAATCTTTCATCCCATTCACTTTTAATTTAATTTCATAACCTTTGTTTTGAGAAAATGAAGCTAAAGAAAAGCAGATGATTAACAGCGTAGATAATAATTTCTTCATAGTTTTGATATTAATTGATTTCAAATTTACCATTTAATAGCAAAGACTAAACCAATTTAACAATCTTTTAACTTGACTAAAATCCTTATTTATATAGTTATAACTGTTCCGGCTATTTTAGCAGGTTTGGGTATTGCCATTTATATCTTTCAGGAGCGGTTAATTTTTCATCCAGAAAAACTATCAAAAAAATATAAGTTTGTTTTTGATCAAGATTTTGAAGAAAAAAATTATCAAACAGCGGATGGTAATACAATAAGTGCTTTATTATTTAAAGTAGAAAATTCCAAAGGAATTGTTTTTTATCATCATGGAAATGCAGGTAGCTTAGATTCTTGGGGTGTAAGAGCTATTGATTTTACGAGTAAAGGATATGATGTATTGATGTATGACTATCGTAGTTATGGAAAAAGTACAGGGGAAATAAAGAGTGAAAAAATGTTATTTGCAGATGCAATAATGATTTATAAAGAATTACTTTACGATTATAAGGAGCGTGAAATTATTGTATATGGAACCTCATTGGGTACCGGAATTGCAAGTTATGTAGCGTATAATCATCATCCCAGCAAGTTAATTTTAGAAACACCATATTATAATTTTTATGATGTAGCTAAATTTCACTATCCATATTTACCGAACTCACTGCTATTAAATTATCAGTTTAAAATAGATCAGTTTTTACCGAAAATGAAAAGTGAAGTTTATTTGTTTCACGGTACGGAAGATGAAACAGTTCCATATAATTCGAGTGAGCGTTTAGCAAAGTTGTCAGATAAGATTACATTTTTTACCATTAAAGATGGTTCGCATAACAATTTAAACACTTTTCATGATTACCATAAATGGTTAAGTAAGGTGCTAGAGTAAATTAAGGTTTCTTATGTTTCCACCTTTTGTGCGACCATAACCAAATTTCGGGTTGCTTTTTAATATCTTGTGCTAAGCGTTTAGTATGCATTTCAGAAATCTCACCTTTTTGAGTAGAAGCTGGATTTTCACACAATAGCTCAGGCGTAATTTCATAATAACCTCGTTTGGGTTGTCTCATACTAATGTAAATAACAGGATAATTGAGTTTTTTTGCGATAATTTCAGTTCCCCAAAATATTGCTGTTTCTTGATTTAAAAATGTAGTCCAATAAGCACTGTTTGGCTGAGGTGTTTGGTCAGCGATAAAAAGAGTAGCACTAAGTTCTTTGTTCTCTTTTAAGTGAATCATTGTTCTAAATGTATCATTCATAGCAATAACTTTGCTGTCAAAGCGAGTTCTCTTGCTTTTAATTAAATTGTCGAAATATTTATTTGATAGTGGTTTAAAAATAACATATAAGTTATACTTAGTATTAAATGCCATTTCTGCTCCTGCCAGTTCAAAGCTGCCCATGTGTCCCATAACAAAAATGAGTTTCTTATTTTCTTTATGGTACTTATCAAGAATATCGGTGTTTGTAAAATGACAACGTTTAATAGCAGCCTCTTTACTTATGGTTAGAGATTTTATAGTTTCAACGATCCAGTCGCAGAAAAAAGTGTAGAATTTTTTAGCAATTTGAGCTATTTCTTCTTCAGATTTCTCAGGAAATGAATTTCTTAAATTTTGTAAGACTACTTTTTTACGATAACTAAAAACAAAATAAATAATAAAGTATAAAAAATCTGAAAAACGGTAAAGCAACCAAAATGGTAAGATTGAAATAAGGTAAATAAATGGGAGTGATATGTAGTAAGTGATTGCTTGCACAAACACAAAAATAGCTAAAAAATAATGAGTTGTATCGCTTTATTTAGTAGAGAATTTAGTTTTGGCATACCGTTTGGAAGAGCAGCTATATGTTTAACTAAAATATAGGAGGATTGATTATGAGAAAGATATTTTTAACATTCGGATTAGCACTTTTAGGAAGTGTATTATTTGCTCACCATAATTCTTATGGAGTGAAAAACAACTCAGATTTAAATATTAAGATGTGGGATAATTCTAGTTTCACAATCACATTAGATCATCATATTTCTGAGCGAACAAGAAATTTTAGTTTAAAAAATGTGAAACCAGGAAGTCATTATGTAAAAATTGTAAAAAAGAAAAAGAACCATCATGGGCATGGAGGGTTTGTTCAGACAATTTATAAAGGCTACATCAATGTTCCATCAAAAAGAAAAGTTTTTGTAAAGGTTGAAGGGAGAAATCGATTAAGTTTTAAGTTCTTTAAAAAGAAAAATAACCATCACCACGGAAATCATTATGGGCAGAGTAATCATTATGAAGAATGGGATAATGGTTGTCAATCAAATAACTATGATAATTATGGCGAGAATGATCATCATTATGGACCAGTAGTTATGGCTGAGTATAAATTTAATCAATTGATTAATGCTATCCAAAATACAAGTTTTGATAAAGCAAAACTTCAAATAGCCAAACAGGCAATTGCTGCAAATAATGTAAATGCTCAGCAAGTTGGAATTATTATGGAGCAATTTACTTTTGAAAGCAATAAGTTGAAATTTGCAAAGAATGCTTACCGTAAAACAATAGATAAAGAAAACTACTTTATAGTAAACAATGCTTTTACGTTTTCGAGTAGTATTTCAAAACTGAATGAATATATAATGTATTCAGCATAAAAAAAATCCCCGATTCTATCGGGGATTTCTTTATTTAGCTCTCAACCATTTTTCGTTTAAACTCTGAAGTAGTATGAAACGTTATTTCTGGATAATCAGCTTCAGCACTTTGTAACAAGAACTTAGTTTGTGCTAAGAACACATAGTTTCCATCTTTATCCTTTGCAATGTTCTGCGCTTTACGTTTAATAAAATCATTTAGCTTTTCTTCGTTATCTGTAGTTAACCAACAAGCTTTATGTAAATTTTTAGGTTCAAAAGTTGCAGAAGCTCCGTATTCATGTTCTAAACGATACTGAATTACTTCAAATTGTAATTCTCCAACAGTCCCAACAATTTTACGGTTACCTGGTTGCTGAATAAATAATTGGGCAACACCTTCATCAGTTAATTGTTGAATCCCTTTTTCTAACTGTTTCGTTTTCATTGGGTCTCTATTCACTAACTCTTTAAATATTTCAGGAGAGAAACTAGGTATTCCTTGAAACTCCATTTTTTCTCCTTCAGTTAGTGTATCTCCAATTTTAAAATTACCAGTATCATATAAACCAATTACATCACCAGGGAAAGCTTCTTCAATTACACTTTTATCCTGCGCCATAAAACTGGTGGGATTACTAAATCTTACCTTTTTATCAATTCGGATGTGTTGGTAAAACTTGTTTCGTTCAAATTTCCCTGAACAAATTCTTAAAAAGGCAATACGATCTCTGTGTTTTGGGTCTAAATTGGCATGTATTTTAAAAATAAATCCGCTAAATTTAGGGTCAGTAGGGTGAACCACTTTAATATTGGTTTCTCTACTTCTCGGAAAAGGAGCAATTTTAACAAAAGTGTCCAATAATTCTTGCACACCAAAGTTGTTTAATGCACTTCCGAAAAATACAGGAGCTAATTCTCCATTTTTGTATTTTTTTTCATCAAACTCATCATAAACACCTTCAATTAATTCAACATCTTCTCTTAATTGAGCAGCAGCAGCACCAATTTGTTCATCTAACTTTGGGTCATTAATATCTGCAATAGAAACAATATCCCGTTCCATTTTTGTTTTATTACTATCAAATAAATTTAAGTGATTTTCAAACATATTATAAACTCCTTGGAAAGTACTTCCAATTCCAATTGGCCAACTTAATGGTCTAACTTTAATATCTAAAGTAGATTCTATTTCGTCTAATAAATCAAAAGCATCTCTACCTTCTCTGTCCATTTTATTAATGAAAACGATTACAGGAGTATTTCGCATCCTACAAACTTCCATTAGTTTTTTTGTTTGAGCTTCCACACCATTGGCACAATCAATTACCAGTATAACACTATCTACAGCAGTTAACGTTCGGTATGTATCTTCAGCAAAATCCTTATGACCAGGAGTATCTAAGATATTAATTTTAACAGCCTTGTAATTAAAAGCCATTACCGAAGTAGCAACAGAAATTCCTCTCTGTTTTTCTATTTCCATAAAATCGGAAGTAGCTGTTTTCTTTATTTTGTTTGATTTTACTGCTCCTGCCGATTGAATTGCTCCACCAAATAATAACAGTTTTTCTGTTAAAGTTGTTTTACCTGCATCGGGGTGACTGATAATACCAAACGTTCTTCTTTTGCTTATTTCTTGCTCTAAACTCATAATGCTGCAAAGTTACTTTTTTTATAATTATTATTACTTTCAATAAGTATAGCATTGTCAAAATAATTAATTTCACAACATGCAACAAGAAAAAGCTTTAGCGATATTAAAATCTGGAAAGAATGCCTTTTTAACAGGTTCTGCCGGAACGGGGAAAACCTATGTATTAAATCAGTATATAGCTTATTTAAAAGATAGGAAGGTAACTGTTGCAGTAACAGCATCAACAGGTATTGCGGCAACTCATATGAACGGAATGACAATTCATTCGTGGGCTGGAATAGGAGTAAAGGAATTTATTACTCAAGGAAATTTAGTGAGTATGAAATCTAAAAAATATTTAACTAAAAACTTTGATAAAGTTAAGGTGTTAATTATTGATGAGATTTCTATGCTGCATAAAAATCAATTGAATGCCATAGATGTGGTATTACGTTATTTTAAGGATAGTCAGCTTGCATTTGGTGGAGTACAAATTGTACTGTGTGGAGATTTTTTTCAATTACCTCCAATTGGGCATCAAGGAGAAACAAGTAAAGAAAAGTTTGCTTTTATGTCGGAAGCGTGGGTGAAATCTAATTTAGCAATTTGTTATTTAACCGAACAATACCGACAAAGTGATAATGATTTAAACTTAATTTTAAGTGAAATTAGAACGGGTAAAATTTCTAAAAATAGTTACAAAACACTTCAAAAAGCATCGGATAATAAATTAGAGGGAGAAGATGAGCCAACTAAATTATTTACACATAATTATGATGTAGATAGGATTAATGCACAACATTTATCTAAATTATCAGGTTCAGCTCAAACATTTAAAGCAAAAACCACTGGAAATAAAAAACTTATAGAAACATTAAAAAACTCAGTTTTAGCTGGAGAAAACCTAGCCTTTAAAACTGGAGCAAAGGTAATGTTTGTTAAAAATGATAAGGAAAAAAGATATGTTAATGGATCGTTAGGGGTTATTTTAGGTTTTAATGATAATAATATTCCATCGGTAAAATTGTTAGATGGAAGAACCATTTATGCTGAACAAGAAAGTTGGAGTATTATAGATGATAGTGGAAAAACACTAGCGAGTTACAAACAAATACCGCTCCGTTTAGCCTGGGCAATAACAGTGCATAAATGCCAGGGAATGACATTGGATTCAGCTGAAATAGATTTATCTAAAACTTTTGAAATGGGGCAAGGCTATGTGGCGCTATCTCGATTAAAAAAGCTAGAAAATTTACAACTAAAAGGATTGAATGAAATGGCTTTACGGGTTGATAATTTGGCACATAAAGCAGACCAACGTTTTCAGGAATTATCGGGAGATGCAGACAATGAATTTAAGTTAGATGAATTAGAACTAATAGCTAAAACTTTTATTAGAGATAATGGGGGGTTGATGGACAAAAAAGAAATTACCAAACATAAAAACAGAATAAAAGAAAGGGAAACAAGTAAACAATCTACTTACGAGGTTACATTAATTCATTTAAAACAAAGTGTGCCGCTAAAAGAAATTGCAGAAGCCAGAGGGCTTTCTGTAGGAACAATTGCAGGGCATTTAATTAAAATACGAAAAGACCACCCGAATGAAGAGTTAAATTATTATAAGCCTAAAAATGCTGTGCTTAAAAAAGTGAAAGCAGCTTATGATGAACAACCTAAGAGTGCTCCAGTAAGTTTAAATGCCATTTATGGTAAATTGGCTGGAAAAGTAAGCTATGATGATATAAAGTTGGCGATTGCTTTTTTGTGAGGTATTGTTAGGATGATCAATAAGAAAGGAGGAGGCTTATTGCTTTATGTATGTTTTATTACCATTACTGTTAATATAATACTTTCCACCTCTTGGACCAGTATGAATTTTTTGAGTGCCTTTATATTTATATGTAGTTGATTTTTTTGAGGGAGATAAATTTGGAGGTTTAATTTCGTCTCCTAAAAAATCTTTTTCTTTATTGTAGGGAATCCCTTTCTTTTTTAGGAGCTCTAAATTACAATCTTTATTAAAGTATATTTCACTCATAAATCCCATTTTTCCTTTATATAGTATTCGGTAATAGTTATTGCTATTTAATACAAAGCTGATTACTTGAACAGATTTTTTATAAGGAATCCGAAACAATTCTTTTTCAAACAATTCAGGGGGACTCTTAACTCTTGCAATCATATTAACTTTACAAGAAATACCTTGTCCATTTAAGGATGCAAATTTATTTTTGGAAATTATTAGTTTTAAACTATCAATAGATTTTTTGTGTAATTTAATTTTCTGTTCATTAATTAAAATCTTTGATTTAAAATTTTCAATCTTTTTATATTCTGATATGTTTTGACCAAACAAAGAATTAGTAATAATTAAGCTTATTATTAGTATACTTTTAGATGAGTTCATAGTTGCTAATGTACAACTTTTAAATAATTGGGACTGCTTGCAATAGTTTGGAAAATTTTACCTAATAAAAAAAGTATCGACTTTTTGTCGATGCTTTTAAAATTCGGCAATTATTTAGTTTAGTGACAATCAGGAATATTTCTTAAAGGTCGAGGAAGAATATTAAAGAAAGGAAACTCAACTATTGAATTTATTGATTATTATCTTCTTCTTTCTCGTAACCTTCATAATAGTATGATTGCTCTATACCTTTAAATATGATTTCTCGATTATTAATTTCTTCTGTTAAATTAGAGGATAGTAATGTTTTTATTTCTAAGTCGTTTATTGGACTTCTTTCCATAGCTTGGAAGTAAAGTGTTTTATCAACATATTGCCAATTCACCACTTTTTTTAGGCTATTTTTCAAAATCATATCTAACCATATTCGCATTGTCCTACCATTCCCTTCCATAAAGAGATGAGCTATATTCATTTCTACATATTTGGCAATGATTTCGTCAAATATGTTTTCGGGCATTTGCTCAATTTTCAATAATATTTCATTCAAGTATAGAGCGTTTGCAAATCTGAAACCTCCTTTTGAGATGTTTTTCTGACGTATTTCCCCTGCAAAATCATACAGATCATTAAAAAGGTAACTGTGTATTTGTTGCAACCCTTTTGTTGTACCGATTTCAATTTTATCAATATCACCTGTTTCAAATAAACGATAAGCATTTTCTAAACTTTTTTTATCAATAATTTTCATATTACTTCAAATATAATATTATTAATATTAAGAGCTTGTTTCTTTGTAGTTGATTCATTGGTTTTTTTGCTAATAGCGTACTCGTTATAAATTCCCCAATATTATTTACAAGGATTGTTAAATGAGATTAGTGTTTTTTAGGGAGAAAATCAAAAATAGAAATGAAGTGATTTAAGCGCATAAAAAAAGCATCGATTTTTTGTCGATGCTTTTAAAATTAGGTAATTATTTATTCTAATGACAAACTTTTTTTAAAGCGGTTTCAATTTCTAATTCAACGGTACTCCATGTTTTACTCACACCATCTTCTCCTTTGTGTAAATCACCACAAACTTCGTTTAAAGAAGAAACTGCACCTTCAGCACTAAAATCAAGTAAATCAATTTCTCCTTTTAGCATAATGGTAGCATCTGTAACCGTATAATTAAGTGTAACTTCTTTTTCAACATTATTTAATGTTAAATAAAATACACAAGAACCAGCTTCATTATCTCCTTCTACACATTTTACCTGCCCAACAATAAGGTCTGTTTCACTCATCGCTCCAAAAAAAGAAGCAACTAATTTCGCATCTCTATCTTCGTTAGCACTATTAATACTACTTGTTTTAATATTAAATTTTATAGTTTGTAGTACGTCTGTAATCTTTGTCGATTTATCGCCAACTGTTACGTTTACTTCATCAAACTGTCCGCCAACAGGCTTTTTGGCAGTTGTTTTAAAAGCGGTCCACCTTACTTGTGCTCCCGCAGATTCATCATAAGAATAAAAACAAATTTCTTCGGTAGAAACAGCAGTTGTATCTTCTTTTGTTTTTTCTACGCCACCACACGAAGTAATTGTAAAAGCTGCAAATACAGCTAGTGGTAAAAATATTTTTTTCATTTTTTAAAAAGTTAGATTAGGTATCAAAACTAAGAGATATTATAGAATAAAAAAAGCCTCAATTTGTAGATTGAGGCTTTTGTGTTTTTATGAATATTTATTACCCTAAAAATGGGTATCTATAATCTGTAGCGGGTACAAATGTTTCTTTAATTGTTCTTGGGCTGACCCAACGAACTAAATTTAAATAAGAACCTGCTTTATCGTTTGTTCCTGAACCTCTTGCTCCACCAAAAGGTTGTTGTCCTACAACAGCTCCAGTTGGCTTGTCGTTAATGTAAAAGTTTCCAGCAGCACCTTCTAAAGCTTTAGTTGCTTTTCCTATTGCGTATCTATCTTGAGATAGAATTGAACCTGTTAACGCATAGTTTGAAGTTTCATCAACTGTTTTTAAGATACCATCAAAATCATTTTCATCATAAACATAGATCGTCATTACAGGACCAAAAATTTCTTCGCACATTGTTTTGAATTTTGCATCCGTAGTAACAATAACTGTAGGCTCTATAAAATATCCTTTAGATTTATCATATCCACCACCACAAAGAATTTCAGCATCATCTCTATCCTTTGCATAATCAATGAATTTAGCAATTTTATCAAAACTTCTTTCGTCAATTACAGCATTAATAAAGTTCCCAAAAACTTCAGGAGAACCCATTTTAAATGAATTAACATCTTCTTTGACTTGTGCTAAAACAGCATCAGCAATATTAGAAGGAATATATGCTCTTGAAGCTGCAGAACATTTTTGCCCTTGAAATTCAAATGCTCCACGAGTAATTGCTGTTGCAACCATAGGTGCCTGAGCAGATTTATGCGCTAAAATAAAATCTTTACCACCTGTTTCCCCAACGATTCTTGGGTAAGATTTATAATTGGAAATATTGTTTCCTATTTCTTTCCATAAATGTTGGAATACTGCTGTAGAACCAGTAAAGTGTAACCCAGCAAATTCTGGGTGTTTAAAAACCACATCTCCAGCTTCTGGTCCATCACAATAAATCATATTGATAACACCATCTGGTAAACCAGCCTCTTTAAATAATTCCATAATTATTTGTGCAGAGTATATTTGTGTATCAGAAGGTTTCCAAACCACAACATTTCCCATCATAGCTGGTGCAGCACATAAATTAGCAGCAATAGAGGTGAAGTTAAAAGGAGTAATCGCGAAAACAAACCCTTCTAAAGGTCTGTATTCTAATCTATTCCACATCCCTGGTAAAGAGTCAGGCTGTTCAGCATAAATATCAGTCATGTACTGAACGTTAAACTTAAAGAAATCAATTAATTCACATGCAGCATCAATTTCTGCTTGCATTGCATTTTTACTTTGACAAAGCATGGTAGAAGCATTCATTCTCGCTCTATATGGTCCAGCTAATAATTCTGCTGCTTTTAAAAAGATAGCAGCTCTATCTTGCCAAGGAGTATTTGCCCATTCACTACGAGCAGCTAGCGCTGCATCAATAGCTTGAGTTACATGAGCACCTGTTCCCATATTGAAATGACCTAACAAATGTTTGTGGTCATGAGGTGGATGAATTGAAACTTTATTATCTGTTCTAACTTCTTCTCCGCCAATAAACATTGGAGCATCAATCACGCTTTCTTTCATTTCAGCGTAAACTGCTTGTAGTTCTTCTTTTTCTGAACTTCCTGGAGCGTATCCTAATACTGGTTCATTATCAGCTATTGGTACGTTAAAAAATGCATTTGCCATTGTATGTTGTTTTTAATGATATGTGAAAAACTAAAGGTTTATAATCGTTTGCGAATTTAAACAACTTCTTACTAATAGTTTTCTATTTATAATAGATATTATATATTCTCTATATGGTTAAAATTATTAATTTTGTTATTAATACTTTAGGAGAAAAATCTAAACAATAAGTTTAAAACATGCTAGATAATAAATCAATTTTAATTACTGGAGGAACAGGCTCTTTGGGTAAGCAACTTACAAAAACAATATATAAAAAATGGCCAAACGTAAAGCGTTTAGTTATTTATTCAAGAGATGAGCAAAAGCAATTTCAAATGGCCCAAGATTATCCAGTGGATAAATATCCAAGTATTCGATTTTTCATTGGTGATGTTAGAGATAAAGAGCGTTTAGTTAGGGCATGTGAGAGAATTGATGTTGTTATTCATGCAGCAGCAATGAAGCATGTTCATATAGCTGAGTATAACCCTTCAGAAGCTGTAAAAACCAATGTGGGTGGAGCACAAAATGTAATTGATGCTTGTTTGCTTACCAATGTTACAGATGTTGTTGCATTATCTACTGATAAGGCTTGTGCTCCAATTAATTTGTATGGAGCAACTAAATTAACTTCTGACAAACTGTTTATTGCTGCTAATAATGTTAGAGGTCAAAGAGATTTAAAATTTTCTGTTGTTCGGTATGGAAATGTTATGGGTTCTAATGGGTCTGTAATTCCTTTCTTTATGAAGAAGAAAAGTGAGGGAGTTTTGCCAATTACAGATTTGGCTATGACTCGCTTTAATATTTCATTAGATGGAGGAGTGGATATGATTCTTCATGCATTAGAACATGCAATGGGAGGAGAAATATTTATACCTAAAATTCCATCGTATAGGATAACAGATGTTGCAAAAGCTATAGATCCAAATTGTGAAATAAAAGAGGTTGGAATAAGACCTGGAGAGAAGTTACATGAAGAAATGATTACTTCTTCAGATTCTTT
>JAESTF010000191.1 GCA_016763795.1 Flavobacteriales bacterium | reverse complement strand
TTTAATTTCATTGCTTTTTATTTAGGAAGTATTTTAATAACAGGCATTATTTACGGAGGAATTATTTTAGCTAATCGACAAAAAAAAGTATTGATTCCGTTAGCAGGAGCGATGAGTCTGCTGTTAATTGTAACTATTATTACTGAAAAATTTATTCCATCATTTCAACTTTTTCAAGATTTTAACCTTTAATTAGTGAGTAACACAGATTATATATCGCTTAATGCAGAAATGCAGCAAACCATTTCTACCGATCAGGCATGGCATTATCATATTATTCCAAAATCGATGGATGAGGAAACTTTTGTGTTTTATGCAGATGAGGCTAAAATGAATTCTAGTTTAAGTGATGAGCTCGAAATGATTTTTGGATTAACAGTGAAGATAGTAACTGTTTCATCCGAAAAAATAACCAAAACATTAGGTAAATATTACCGGTTAACCTATAAAAAACAAAAGAGCCGAAACAGTTAGTTTCGAAGGTACTAATCAAGATGATTTTGTATATAAATTAATTGTTGAAGCTGATTATTTAGGGAGTAGTGATATTCATATAGAAAGATATGAAGACCGTTGTAGAGTTCGGTTAAGAATAGATGGAAAATTAATTGAAAAATATGTAATTCATAAAGAAGATTATCCAGCCTTAGTAAATAAATTAAAAATAAAAGCCAATTTAGATATTGCTGAAAAGCGATTGCCACAAGATGGTAGAATTTCTTTTGAGAGTACAGGAACTAAGTTTGATATAAGAGTTTCATTATTACCAACATTACATGGAGAAAAAATTGTAATGCGTTTATTGAGTAAAGATGCTACAGATATTGACATAAATACATTGGGGTTTGATACCAAACAACTTCAAGATTATTTAGAAGGCATTAAAAAACCAAATGGAATTATTTTAATTAGTGGACCAACAGGATCGGGAAAAACAACAAGTCTGTATGCTACGTTAAAAATATTAAACGAAGAAAAAACCAACATAGTAACCATAGAAGACCCTATTGAATATACCTTAGAAGGAATAAATCAAGTTCAATTAAAAGAAGATATTGGTTTATCATTTTCTTCTGCATTGCGTTCATTTTTACGACAAGATCCTGATGTAATTATGTTGGGAGAGATAAGAGATGGTGAAACAGCACAAATGGCAATACGTGCAGCACTTACAGGGCATTTAGTATTGTCAACTATACATACTAATTCTGCTTGGGGAACCATTTCAAGAATGATAGATATGGGAGTTCCTTCCTATTTGTTAGCAAGTACATTGAGCTTATCAGTAGCACAACGTTTAGTAAGAATCTTATGTTCCAATTGTAAAGAACGAAAAGCATTTAACACAAACCTTTTTCCGAGCAGTTATAAAGCACCCAGAAAAATTGAAACTCATTTTGAACCAGTAGGTTGTGAGCAATGCTTTTATACAGGCTATAAAGGTAGAAAAGCAGTTTATGAAGTAATTCCAATTGATTATGAATTATCTGAAGCCATTAAAAATGAGAAATTTAATATTAGAGAAGAATTAGCCGAAAAAGGGATTAATCAGTTAATGGATAATGCATTTCAATTATTTGAAAAAGGAGAAACATCAATAGATGAAGTTTATGCCATGTTAATGAGTAACTAGTAAATATGAAACAGTATATAAAAATATCAGGAGTTCTTATTTGTTTGTTTTTGAGTTTAAACACAATAGCGCAAGACAGAATAAAACAAATTGAAACTCAATTAAAATCGATGACTACTGAAGTTCCAGGGTTAGAAGAGAATGTTCAAATGTCGGTAAGTGGCGTTTCCATTCAAGAATTTATGAGAGGAATAGCCGATGCACATAAATTAAACATTAGTGTAGACCCAACAATTAAGCAAGATATCGTTAATAATTTTGCCAATGCTACAGTTTCAGATGTGCTACTGTTTGTATGTAAAGAGTATAGTTTGAAAATTAATTTTATCGGAACAATAATGTCTATTGTAAAATATGAAGTTCCGAAACCAGTAATAATTAAAATTCCAAAAAAAGAATTAGCCATAAGTTATAACAAAGCAAAAGACGAGTTAACACTCGATTTAAAAAATGATTCCTTAGATGCTGTTGTGAAAATGATTACACAAAAATCAAAAAAAAATGTGGTAATGGCTTCGGGTGTGTCACCAAAAATGGTGAGCGTTTATTTAGAAAACATGTCTTTTGAAAATGCGTTGGAAAAATTAGGTATAGCAAATGATTTAAACATTATCAAATCAGAAGATGGTACTTATTTAATAGAGAAAAATAGTGTAGCAGTCAATAATACAAAAGGGAATACTAAAAACAATAATAATAACCGAAATAGAAATAATCGTAATCAAAACCAGAATAATACAACAGGTGGAGAAGTGGCTTATGAAGCGAAAAGCTTTTCTGATATTTCAGTAACTGGAACGGATATCGAGATAGATCAAATAATAAAGGATATTGCTGAAGAAATAGGTGTTGACTATTATTTTGTTTCAGAAATAAATGATAAAGCAACTGTTAATGTAACATCTACTTCCTTTACCAATTTGTTAGACAACATGTTTCAAGGAACAGATTTAACGTATGAATATAAGAATGGTGTTTATATTATTGGAGAGCGAAAAACAGAAGGATTAAGAATTACAAAGGTAATTCAGTTACAGCATAGATCAGTAGAAACAGTTAATGAACATATTCCTGCAGATATAAAGCAAGATGTAGATGTAAAAGAATTTTTAGACTTAAACAGTTTAATTTTAAGTGGATCAGCAATTCGGATAGAAGAAATAGAACAATTCATTAAGCAGATTGATAAAGTTGTTCCAGTTATTTTAATAGAAGTGATGATTGTAGATTATACCAATAGTAGAACCAATAGTGTGGGAATAGAAGCTGGTTTAGGTACAGAACCTGCAACAACTAGTGGAACTGTTTTTCCTGAACCAAATGTATCGTTAAGCAGTAGCTCTATTAATAACTTAATAGAAAGTTTTAACGGGTACGGAATTTTAAACTTAGGAAAAGTAACCCCTAATTCTTATTTAAATATTAATGCTTTAGAAACACAAGGAATACTACGAGTAAAATCTACACCCAAATTAGCCACGTTAAATGGACATGAAGCAACAATGACTATTGGTAATACAGAATATTATGTAGAAGAAACAAGCATATTAACTACAAATACTGCAACTACGAATACAACAAACAGAAGGTTTCAGTCGGTTAATGCAGACCTATCAGTTACCATTAAACCAATAGTTTCTGGTAATGATCAAATTACGTTAGAAATTTCTGTATCTCAATCTGATTTTACTGCTCGAATTGAACCTGGAGCTCCTCCAGGACAAGTTTCAAGAGACTTTACTTCCTTTATTCGAGTAAAAGATCAAGAAATGATTTTATTAGGAGGATTAGAAGAGAAACCAATTAGTGAATCAGGGAGAGGAGTCCCATTTTTATCTCGAATACCTGTTATTAAATGGCTTTTTAGCAGCAGAAATAGAGCTAAATCAAAAAGTAAACTCAACATATTTATTAAACCAACAGTAATTTATTAAGTGTTAGATTTTTTAGATAAATATAACCTGATAAAAGGACAAACCGTTTTTGGCGTTGAAATTATTTTTAATACCAAAGAGGAGTTTACACTTATTGCTCTCGAACTTTCATTAAATAAGACAGGAATAGAAGTAACCCGAAAGTTTGTGGGAATAACATTAGAGGAACTTCAAAAAGAAAACAAAAAAAATATTCCACTTTATTTTTCTGTTGGAGGGAAAGGAGTTATTCATAAAAAAGTAAAAGCAGAAGATAATGCTAAAGATCAAGAATTACTAAATCAGGTATTACCCAATGCCTCAATGAAAGATTTTTATTTGCAAAAATCAAAAATAGAAGGATTTGAGTCTTGGGTTTCAGTAATCAGAAAAGATGTGTTAGATAATCTGATTAAAAAAGTAACCAGTTTAAACTTGTTTGGAATTCAATTTTATTTGGGACCTTTTGCATTAGAAAACACAATCCCTTTATTAGATAAAATAAATTTATTAACCAGTACTCACGAATTAATTATTGAAAATAATAGCATTATACAATTAGATAGTTTGGGAAGTGTTGCTAATGGGGAAGAGTATAATATAGAAGGAGAAGTCATTAATTCACATGAGTTAATTGCGTTTGGAACAGCATTTAATCATTTTGTCTCTTCAGTTAAAATAAATCTTATTTCAGCCGATAAAATAGCTGAAGTTAAAGAAGAGTATTTGCATAAAAATAAACTAATGGTTGTTGGTTTTTCAATAGTTGCAATCTTCTTTATTGTGGTGATGGTTAATTTGATGGTTGCTAATAGTTATGAGAAAACACACAATAAATTACAGTATCAAGTTAACAGTAAACAAAAATATGTAGTAGAGTTAACCCGTCTTCAACAAGATTTAGCAATAAAAGAGCAGTTTATACAAAGCAGTGGTGTCGCAATGGCTTCCAAAATATCTTATTACACCGATCAGGTTGCGTTAAGCATCCCTGAATCTATTCAACTCAACCAACTCTTTGTTAATCCTCTTGCAAAACGAGTAAATAAAGCAGAAGATATTAGTTTTAATTATAACAGTATTAAAATTAAGGGCACTGTTAGTAGAAGTATAGAATTAAATAATTGGGTAAAATCACTCAAAGAATATGACTGGGTTGCCGAAATAAATATCATCTCATTTATACAAGATAATTTTAAAACAGCAGGCGAATTTGAAATAGAATTAAAAATTAATTGAAGAAGAAAATTACATATAAACAAAAATTGCTTTATACCTTAGTAGGAAGCTTTCTATCTGCTATTGTAATATACAATATGACGCTAGCAAATACAATAGATTTAGCGATAAAAAATAGTGCTTTTGAAGAGCAAATAGCCAAAAGTCAGAATGCTCCAGAACAGATTCAGATTGCGTTGCAAAAGATTAAAAAAATAGAACAAATAGTTGGTACAAACAATAATTACAAAGAAATAGATATTCATCAAGTATTATTAGAATCGGTAACAGGTTATGTGCAACAAAATGGAATTATTTTAAAAGATTTTCCTCAGCCTTATATTACAACAGCCAATGGTTACGTTACTAAAACAGCCCAATTAACAGTAGAAGCAGATTTTATATCCTTATTAAAATTAATCTATTTTTTAGAAAGCGATTATTCTGTAGGAAAAGTAGTTGCCGTAGATTTTAAGACATTTAAAGCGCTAAGAAGCAGAAAAAGAAAATCGAATACAACAATATATTTACAAAACGTTAAAGCAGAAACTAATGAAGAAAACAGCTAAATACACCATTTTATTTCTATTAATTGTTACCACATTTTTTGCGTGTGATGATTTTATAGAAGAAGACATTGAGAATGAGGTAATAAACTTACTCGCCCCAGGAAATAACTTAACAACAATAAAACTCACCCATACTTTTTGGTGGGATTGGTTGGATGGGGCAGAAGTATATAACATGCAAATTGTTGAAGGAACATTCACATCTGTAACCAGTTTTGTATTAGATACAACAGTTAGTAAAAATAAATTTGATGTAACACTTTACCCTGGTTCTTTCCAATGGAGAATAAGAGGTGAGAATAATGGAGGTAAAACAGATTATTCAACGTTTAACTTAGTAATAGATAGCACCTTAGACATTAGTAGTTTACAGGTTGTATTAAATTCTCCTTCAGACAATTTTATCACAAATAATAATGCTATTTTATTTGAGTGGCAATCCTTATTAAATGCAGATGATTATTTGATAGAGGTTCATCAAAATACGTTTAGTGGTAGTGTGGTTTTTGGGCCTCAAATTGCAACAGCACTTAATTTAACAGCTACTTTACCAGAAGGAACGTTAGTTTGGGGTGTGCAAGCAAGAAATTCTACATCAGGAACATCAACAACGTTTTCTACCAGAACATTAATTGTTGATACGACTAATCCTAATGCCGTTGTTTTAGATTCTCCAGCACATAATGCTACTGTAACTAGTGGTTTTAATACCTATGCTTGGACTCAAGGAATTAATACGGGAACAGCATTAACAGATCGTATCCATTTTTATTCAGATGCTGCTGGTACTCTTTTATTAAATGGTTATCCTGTAACTCTTCCCTTAGGAATAACAACTCACAGTGATTCTCTAGCAGCGGGCACCTATTATTGGGATGTTCAAACTACTGATGCCGCTGGAAATATAGGCCCTTTTAGTAATCTAAATACAGTTATAATTCCATAACCTAAATAAAGATGAAAAAGAAAAACACACTTTATATAATGGTTCCAATAGTTGTATTGGTTTGGGGATTTGTACTCTTTCAGCTATTTGGCTCCTTTTTTTCTAGCCCAAATTATGCCAAAGAAACAATTGAAAAAATCGTAAATATTGATGAAATAAAAAAAGATACCTTCTCAATAATTGCGAATTATAGAGATCCCTTTTTAGGGAAAAAAGTGAGAAATAAAGGTAGAGGTAATTCAAGATCAAACACAAGTGCAAATTCTAGAAAAAGAATACCAACGCAAATTAAAGCTGAGAAACCATGGCCAATAGTTGTTTATAACGGTATGATAAAAAATAATAATTCAGACAGAAGAGTTGGTATCGTTAAAGTGGGTGGTAAAGAATATTTAGTAAAGGAAAAAGATGTTGTTGCCGAGGTTACTATCCTTTCTATCAATAAAAATGAAGTTAATGTACGTTTTCAAAAAGAAAGTAAAACAATAACAAAATAAGTAAGTCATATGAAAAATGTCATCCTAATTATATTAGTTGTGTGTTCTTTTCAGAAAGGATGGACACAAAAAATAGAAGAAATTACACATCGAGAAATTAATGTTCATTTTAATGATTCTTCCATTAAAGCCAATATTTTATTGACAAATAAAAAACAGCAATTAAAAAATACAAGAGATTATTATTGGTATTACAACAATTCCATTAAAAAAAATCAAGGCGATTATAAAGGAAGATTACTAGATGGAAGTTATCAGGTAACTACAAAAAAAGGAAACTTAATTACCAAAGGACATTTTAAAGAAGGAAACAAAGCTGGAGAATGGAAAAACTGGGATGTGAAAGGAAATTTAATTTACATTGATAATTGGGTTAAAGGAGTTAAAAAAGGGAAGTATCAAAAATATGACGATGGAAAATTGATAGCACAAGGAAATTATAAGAAGAATAAACTAAATGGAAACTATCAAAAATTTGATAATGAATTGTTAATTGAAAAAGGAACTTATAAAAGAGGGCTATTACACGGAAAACAAGATACATACAAGTCAGATACTATATTTTTTGAAGTGTTATATAAAAAAGGAGAAATTTTTACTCCTAAAGAAAAAAAGACTAAAAAAGAAGATGTTAAGCGTAAACAAGAAAAGGAACTGAAAGAAGGTTCATCTAAGCCTGATAAAGAGGCGAAAAATGAAGTGAAAGAGAAAAAAAAGAAAAAGAAACTGTCTATAAAAGATAAAGAAGAAACACTTAAAAAGGATAAGAAAATAAAGTCTAAAAAAAGGAAAGAAAAAGAAAATAAATTAGTGCCACAAAAAGATGATTAAAGCGGGAGCATTACTATACGCAATGTTTTTAATTATTGTAATTGCAATAATAAGTTCTTCTTTTATTTTAGTTAATTATTACAACAGTGCTTATGTAATAGGCTCATTAAAACAAGAGCAATTATATAGAGATGCTAGCTCTGGAATAAATTATGGATTATCTTTCCATCAAGAAATACCCCTTAACTCAACAATTGAAATTGACCTTTTTAATGATGAACAGCATAAAGTTAATGTTGGAAAAAAGCAGTGGGGAGCATTTTATATTTTATCAGCCGAAGCCAAATGGAAAAATAAACTGGCAGTTAAATCTGCTTTAATTGGTGCAAATATTAATGAAGGAGAAAAAATAGCGCTTTACTTGGCTGATCAAAATAAACCTTTATCGTTAACAGGAAGAACAATTATAACAGGAAACTGTTATTTGCCTAAAGCAGGAGTAAAAAGAGCATACATAGAAGGAAAGAGTTTTGTTGGAAACAAATTAATTAATGGATTAAAATATAATAGTCAGAAAAGCTTACCTAAAATTAATAATGAGTTGATTAATGAAAATATGAAAAGCTTTTCACCAACGCTATCAATAACCGATAGTGTACTGGATTACGAATTGTTTTTTGAGCAGGACTCCATTATCAACTCTTTTCAGAATAAAACATTGGTATTGTATTCTCCGTTAACCATAAATTTATCCAACAAAATAATCGAGGGAAATATTATTATTAAATCAGACAAACAAATTTTAGTGAGTTCATCCACTATTATTACTAATGTAATTCTTTATGCTAAAGGTATTATCCTTGAGAAAAACACAAAAGGAACGATGCAAATTTTTGCACAAGATTCAATATGGATAGAAGAAAAATGTCAATTAAATTATCCAAGTGTTATTGCATTAATTGGAAAAGGAAATACGGAAATTTCTCGAAAAATAATTATTGAAGAAGATGTTCTAATAAAAGGAGTTGTTTTTTTATACAATGAAAATTTTGATAGAAAACATCAAGCATTAATTTCAATTGGAGAAAAAAGTGAAATTACAGGACAAGTATATTCCTCAGAGTTATTAGAATTAAAAGGAAAAGTTATAGGAGGAGTGTTCTGTAAAAAACTATTACTAAAAACACCTTCATCTGTTTACGAAAACCATTTAATGGATGCGGTTATTAATAGAAAAGATTTGTCAGAATATTTTGTGGGAGTGCCTTTAACAGAAGTAATAAAAAATCAACGAATTATTAAATGGTTAAACTAGCAACTAAAATAAAAGCATTTTCAATTATCGAGTCAATGGTTTCGATGGTTATTGTTGTTATAACATTTAGCTTGTCGGCCATGGTAATTGCCAATGTTACCACAACAGGTATTTCTAGCGAAAAACAAGATGCCTATATGCTGGTGAAAACAATGAGAGATGAAACACTTAAAAATAATCGTTTTATAGATGAAGCTATAGAAATTAAGGGGTTGTTAATAGAAAAAACGATTTTGGGCTATAATAGAAACGAAGAACTACGTGTATTGTTGATTAAAGCGTTAAAAGGAGAAAAAACGTTATATGAAAGCAAAGAAATTATTATTATAACAGCAGAATGAAGTTAAAAGCATTTACATTATTAGAAATAATGATTTCCTTACTAATTTCAGGAATAGTAATTAGTGCGGTGTATTCAGGATATGTTTTTACACACCAACAGTTTTTAAAATTTACAGGGATTAAAACAGAGATAAGAAATTATTTTGAGTTGTCAGAAGTACTCAATAGAGAGTTTGAAAATGCAAAAAAAGTAACTACTAAAAGAAATAGAGAAATTGAAATAGAACTAATTAATAAAACAATAAATTATTCTTTTGAAACAGATTATATTGTTAGAGAAATAATAAAAGAAAATCAAACAGATACCTTTTTCTTTGCTGTTTCGGATGTAGAAATAAATGTAATTAACACATCAACTTCAGAGCCTTTGGTCGATTACGTAAAGCTAATACTTAAAGATAATGAAAATGAAAAATCTATTTCTTTATACAAACAATACGGAGCTCTTGCTCGGATAGCAGAATAAAATGGGAATAAACATTAAAAATATCAATCAGGAAAGACCTGAGGCACCTAAAAAAGAACAGGAAGAGAAGCAAAGTATTTTTGCTGTTTTAAGTCAAGATATTAGTTTTAATAGCAATTTTCCAGACAAAAAGAAAGAACAATTTTATTCAGAAATTAGTTTATTATTATCAGCAGGAACAGACATTAAAACGGCATTAGAATTAATTGTTGATGAAACTGAAAAAGAAAAAGACAGGAAATTATTAGAAGGAATTAAAAATGATATTATTAATGGTCTAAGCTTTTCGGAAGCCATAAGAAAAACAGGGAAATTCACAGAATATGAGTACTATTCTCTAAAAGTAGGGGAGGAAACATCTCGGGTAGATTTAGTGTTAACAGACTTATCAAAATTCTTTAAGCGACAAATTGAACAAAAAAGGAAAATTTCAAGTACATTGTCTTATCCTATTTTTTTATTGGTTGCATCATTCGGAATGGTCATTTTTTTGTTGAAATTTTTAGTGCCAATGTTCGAAGGGATTTTGACAAGTTTTAATAAAGAATTACCAGCTCTTACTCAATTTGTAGTAGATGCTTCAGATGTAATAAGTGATTATTTTTTACTGTTTTTATTATTCTTTATAGGGTTTTCTTTACTTATTTATATGAATAGAAAAAAAGAATGGTTTAGAAGGGTTACTGCAACAGTCATTTTAAAAATACCTGTAATTGGTGATATGGCCCAAAAGATTTACTTAACACGGTTTTGTCATTCTATGAACTTATTAATTAGTGCTAAAAATCCATTATTAAATTCTATAGGCCTTGTAAAAAAGATGATTGACTATTATCCCATTCAAACTGCATTAACAGTTGTAGAAGAAGATATTATGAATGGTAAACTGTTAAATGAAAGCATGAGGGCATTTCCTATTTTCCCAAAAAAGATGACTGCATTAATTAAAGTAGCTGAAGAAGTAAATAAACTAGATGTAATTTTCCAAAGTTTAGACGAACAATACACTAAAGAATTAGATTATAAATCAGAAATCTTTGGAAAACTGTTAGAACCTTTTATTATCGTTTTTATTAGCATTATTGTAGGGTTTATCATTATAGCAATGTATTTACCTATGATAGAAATTAATACAGGGTTGTTTTGAGAAAATATTTTCCAGTATTAATTCACTAATAAAAAAGTGTATAGACATCATTAGTAATAAATAGAATTATAAAAGAATCTAAATTAAAGTTTGAACAACGATGCAACTTTGCACCTAAAAAAGTTTATGGGATTTTTATTTGGTGGGAAAATGATCCATTTTGACAATTCATTGAACTGGAATTCCTACAAAAAGTGGAAGCGATCCACGAATGTTGAAATTATTTCTACAGAGAGATGAATCCTTGAATGATTTAAATTTTATAATAGGAGGCACTAATGATGAAAACACATTAATATCTTTTTTGTCTTATTGTTGATGATGTCTTAAACTTGTTATAGGCCTTACCGTTGAACCCCATTCGCATAACTGCTTTAATACCGGAACCAATTCCTTTCCTGATTTACTAAGAGAATACTCTACATGAGGCGGAATAGTTTTAAAATCTTTTCTAATAATCAACCCCTCAACCTCCAAATCCTTTAGCCGTTGGGTGAGCATTTTTTCTGAAATACCTGGAATATTCCTATTTAACAAACCGTATCTATTTATACCTTTATCTAAGTTCCATAGTATGTTAACTTTCCATCTTCCATTTAATAATTCTACAGCATACGAAAGACCGCACGACATTTCTAAAATTTGTTGATTTTGGAAGTTGGTTGAACTTTTTTTTCTCATAGAATAGGTTTTTATTGAACGAACTTTATTGTATGTACAGTACTTTTTGTAGTGTACAAAAATACTCAATAATTTTACCTTCAAATTAATTTAAAATAAATAATATGAGATTAAAGAATAAAGTAACAGTTATTACAGGAGGTACCAGTGGTATTGGTTTTGGAATTGCCCAAGAATTCAAAAAAGAAGGAGCCAAAGGTGCAATAGTTGGCAGAAACAAGAATAAAATTGAAAATGCGCTTAAAAAATTAGGAGATGATTTTATTGGAATATCAACCGATGTAACTAATACTCAAGATTTAGAGCACATTTTTAAAACAACCACAGATCAATTAGGTAAATTAGATGTTTTAGTAGTAAATGCAGGAGGAGCCATTGGAACAGGATCGTTAGGCTCCATTATTGACACCACAGAAGAGGACTACGATAGAATGATGGATTTAAACTTAAAGAGCGTTTTTTTTACCGTTCAAAAAGCACTACCATATTTAAATGATGGGGCCTCTATCATACTAATTGCCTCCATAGGAGCTCACAAAGGTTTTTCAGGATTAACCGTTTATAGTGCTGCTAAAGCAGGAGTTAGATCATTCGCTCGTACGTTTTCACGAGATTTATTAGATAGAAGAATAAGAGTAAACGTATTAAGTCCAGGAACAATAGATACTCCGTTATTTAATAACCTTGGCTTGCCAGATGATGTAGCTATGCAGGCAAAAAAACAGTTCGAAGATTTAATTCCGATTAAGAGAATAGGTCAACCAAGAGAAATGGGTAGAGTAGCTGTTTTTCTGGCATCAGATGATTCATCTTTTTTACTTGGAGAAGAAAATATGGCAGATGGAGGAGTTGTAAATTTATAAGCAGTAAATCTCTGCTAAAATAAAATCAGTAAAACACAAACCTTAATTGGTTTGTGTTTTTTATGACTCATAGATAAGTAGTTGATTTCAATGATACTTCTGCCAATTACATTATCGAAAAAAGAGTAGAGAGAGTAGTAGAGTTATTACTTGCTTCTAATGAAACCATTAGCAACATAACTTACGATTGTCAATTTAAAACTCTGGCTCATTTATCCAGGGTTTTTAATGTGAAATATGGTGTTACACCTACTGAATATAGAACAGGTTTAGTTATAAAATAGCTTTCAGCTTTTCTTCTAATACCAATTTAGAGGTGGAGCCAACTTGCTTATCCACTACTTCTCCATTTTTGATATATAATATGGTAGGCATATTTCGTACTCCAAATTTTGAAGAAAGTTGAGGGTTTTCATCAACATCTACTTTACCAATAATAGCTTTCCCATTATAATCTTTTGCTAAAGCATCAATAGCAATACTAACCATTTTGCAAGGTGCACACCATTGTGCCCAAAAATCAATAACAACAGGTTGAGTGTTATTCTTTAAAAGTGATTCGAAATTTTGATCTGTTAATTCTAGTGTCATAATAATATTTTTTTTCAAATATCAGACTTAAGTTCTATATTTGAAAGTAGTTATATAAAACTGACCTAGTCATATTTATAAGACCTAAACTGATTATCAATTAGTTACAATTTGAAATTTTATGGAAAAATTTAGAATACGATCAGCTTCTCCTGTAGATTATACGATGAAAACCATCGGAGGAAAGTGGAAACCTATAATTCTTTACCTTATTTCTAAAGATATTAATCGATTTGGATTGTTAAAAAGAGGTGTTTTTGAGATAAGTAAGCAGATGCTTACCAAGCAACTTCGAGAGCTTGAAACCGATGGTTTGATAACTCGAAAAATTTACGCAGAAATCCCTCCAAGAGTGGAGTACTTTATTACAGAAGAAGGGTTTTCTATATTTCCAATTATTGAATCAATGCAAGTTTGGGGTGAAAAATATATGAAGTTCGATAATGAAGGGAACATTGTTTAAACTACTTGTTAGGGTGGTATACATAATTAAAAGGATAGAGAAAGTTTTATTGAAGAAGTTACTACAGCCTTAAAGAATTTTGATACTAAGAATTTTTGTTGAATAGGTTAAACATTAGAAACCTTTTTTAATTCGTCTAAAAGTGATTGTTTAATTTGTTCTTGTAGAGGTGCTCCTCCATCAATTAATTCTTGGACATGTTTTCTGTCTTTTTCCGAAACAGTTCTATGTGTGATACTCCATTGTGATATCTCTATCATAACAGGTACTAAGTCAATTCCTTTTTTTGTTAAACTATATACATTTTTTTGTTTGTGATGGAGGTCTTTTGTTTTCACAAGAATTCCCAATTCCTCCAATTTGTTTAAGCGATCGGTTAAAATATTTGTCGCAATTTTCTCATCAGAATCAAGCATTCCCCTGAAATAACGTTTGCCAGAAAACATTATATCCCGAATGATTAGTAGGGTCCATTTGTCACCGAACACTTCTAATGCTTGGTTTATGGGGCATAATGATTTTTTTTCTTTCATAAAAATTAAACTTATCTAAAAACCAGTTGCAAAAAGCAATTAGTTTTTATTATCTTTGACCAGTTGCAATTTGCAATTAGTCAAAAGTAATAATTAAAACTTAAATAAGATGAGCAAAGGATACATCATAGAAAATTATAAGGTTATTAATAAAGAAGATTACGTTCCTCCAGTAAAAGTGATTAATGAGGTGTTGGCAAAATTTAATGGAAAATTTATTGTTGCAACTCCCAAACATGAACCCTTTAGTGGAAATCCGTTAGAAGTAATGATAATAATGGAGTTTGATACAGAGGTTAACGCAAAGGAGTTTTATCATTCCTCAGACTATAGTGCTTATAAGAAACTGCACGAAAGAACAACGGAAGGTTGGATAACGTTTTCGAAAGAATACAATACTTAAAATAATTACAATTAAATAAAACGAAATGAATTATAAAACAACAATAGAAGTAAAATCGAGTCAAAAAAATACGTTTAAAGCGGTATCAAAAGAATTGAATAAATGGTGGGGAAGAGTTGATAACTCAGATATCAATAAAGTTGGAGATATTTTTTCTGTCTACTTTGAAGATACTGAATGGCAGTTTGAGATCACTAAATTCTCAATGCATGATGAAATTCATTGGAAATGTATTTTTTCCAATCATACCGTACCTGGGTTAGAAAACGTAAAAGAAGAATGGTTGAATACTGAAATAGTATGGAAACTTAAGGAAGTAGAAGAAGGTGTAGAGATTTCTTTTGAGCACGTAGGCTTAACACCAGCACTTAACTGTTATGATGTATGTAATAATGGTTGGGATTTCTTCATCAATAGTCTTAAAGATTATTTAGAAAATGAAGGAGGAAGCCCAAGAATAGTTGAGTAAAATTGTTAATTATAGATTGAAAGAGCACGTTTGTTTAATCAAACGTGTTTTTTTATTATCAGAAGATTTGATTCGTACTTGAACAATCTATTTATAAAACAATTAGCACATAATTTTCAAGGATATGACTAGAAAAATGATAGACTCAGTATCTTTTTTATGGATTTTTTCAGTTCGAGTGTTCCGATTTTTTCATTAGAATTTATCGAGAACAAAAAATCTTATTTTCGATACATTTCTCGTACCTCGAAACACTCGAATTGACAATTTTCAGCATTCAAACCAAATTTAGAGTTACTAAAAAAAGTATGAGTTTACTCTGAAAAAAGGACTAATAAAGTCAGCCTTTATTAATAAAGATTAGCTATAAAATTCTGACTTTTATAAAATGAAAGATAAAATAATAAGCAACACATTTGAACTATATAAACAGATAGGATTGAGTAGTGGGGTTTTACATGAATCAGCTCAATAT
>JAESTF010000190.1 GCA_016763795.1 Flavobacteriales bacterium | reverse complement strand
GGGGTTGTTTTCTTGATATTGGAAAAGAAACAGGAGTTAAAAGTTAGCACCTCGGGTTATTTACACATAATATCAGTATAAGTACTAAACGACTACAAATGGCTCTATATAAAAGAACTATTGTTTTGTCTTATAATTAATATTATGTTAAATAGAATAATAAACTACTATTATTGTTCTAAACATTCTAGCCACTCCAAAGCTTCCTTATAAGATTCAAAAACTTGTATTGGTTTATCCCGTTTCCACATTCGTACGTAAAATCGAATTAATAACCTTTGGCCTAAGCTTTTAATTACATAAGCAACTCCAGTCAAATCAGGAGAATGTTCCGCTGCATATTTTCTAGCATCAGCAGTCATATTCACATGTAATTCCAATTCTTGTAAAATTTTCAACGGTTTAGGATAAGGCAACGAATCATAACCTTTTTGAATATCTCGAATATCCGTTTCATCAATTTCTACACCTTTAGGATAATTAATGTGTAAAATACCATTATCCAAAACCCTCATTATCGAGTTTTCATTTTTAATAAGAGAATATTCTGTAGTTAATGGTTCCACCTAACAAATATAAAATAATAACTTAAATTGCAAAAAAAATGAACACATCTACTCAGCCAGTAATAAAGTCAATAGAAATTATATTTGAAGATGAATATTTGATTGTGGTCAATAAGCCCAATAACGTTATTATTCATGAATCCCACTACGCCCGAAACATTAAAGAAACAACACTTTTAAAATTTCTCGAACAACAATTGGGTTATCCCGTTTATCCGGTCCATCGCCTAGATCGAAAAACTTCGGGAATAATTCTGCTCTTAAAAGAGAAAGAAAATGTAAACCAATTTCAAACACTATTTACATCGAATAAAATTCAAAAGACCTATTATGCCATTGTTCGAGGCTTTAGTAAAGAAAAAGGAATTATAGATTCTCCAGTAAAAAATGATGATACCGGAATATATAAAGAAGCATTAACCAACTACACATCTGTTAATAATATAGAAATCGATATACCTGTTCACCCATATACGAAATCTCGTTACAGCTTAATTAAATTAATGCCAGAAACTGGCAGAATGCATCAGCTCCGTAAACACCTTAATAAAATTAATCACCCTATTGTTGGCGACTATAAATACGGAGATCGTTTTCATAACCGCATGTTCGAAACTGAATTCAATTGCATTTACATGTTTTTACACGCCTTTCAGTTAGATTTTACACATCCTATAACAACAGAAAATTTAATATTAAAAGCTAATTTCCCAACAGACTGGCAGATGTTATTCCAAAAATTTAACTGGACTTTAAATGAGAATTGATAAATTTATATGGTCCACTCGCCTATTTAAAACACGAGCTATCGCAAGCAAATCCTGTACTACAGAAAAAGTTAAATTAAATAACCTTTTTACTAAACCAGGTAAAGCTATTTCTATCGGAAATGTAATTTCAATTAAAGTTGCTCCTATCTGGAAAACCTATAAAGTAATTGACATTCCTAAATCTCGTATTGGAGCAAAATTAGTGGCCAAATACCTATTAGAAACTACCTCAAAAGAAGATTTGGCACAACTTAAACTTATTCACCAAACTAATCGACAAAATAAAATACTAGGAATTAAAGGAAGGCCAACTAAAAAACTAAGACGCGACCTAGACAATTTACTTGATTAAATCTAATCTCTAAAAAAAAAAATAATTCCCAACTTTTATCTGTTTTAAATATTTCCTTAGTTTGTCATGCTTTTTTACTGTAATCATATCAAAAAAAAGGGAAGCTGATTATAATAATCGAACCTCCCCTTCCTCTTGCACTAACTAAGATTTTTATTTTTTATTAATTCTTTTCTTTAGCTACAAACACACATCTAAAACCTAACCAATTTGTTGGGCTTGAGTAGTTAAAATCTTTTTCAATCTCAACATCTTTCTCTTCATGAATCCAAGCGCCACCTTTAGCAATTCCCTTTTCCGAAATCATTTCTGCCACATTGCCAGTTGTATTATAAACTCCATATTTATTAGGCCAATACGAAAATACAGGAGCAGTTATGTCTTCATTATCATTTAATTTTCCAGGAACTCCCATATTATTACCCTCTCTTTTTAAATTATTTCGCTTTTGTCCCTTATATTTCTTTTCTAACCTTTTAAGCGTTTTTAATGAATAACCTACACGAGCGACCTTTTCCCATTCAGACTTTGTTGGTAAACGATATTCAAAATCTTTTGGGTAAATTTCTTTATCATTCTTTACTTTTTGAGCATCAAAATATTCTTTTAAACGCTCAGTTCTCCATTTACAAAAAGCAATAGCTTGATCATAACTAATCCCAACCACTGGATAATCTTCATAAGCTGAATGTTTTAAATATAATTCCTTATACAGATTATTCCAAACAGATGTATCAGTCAGAGCATTTAAATATTCATTTGATAATTTCCCATGTTTATTCTCCAACCAACCTAAATACGTTTTCCAAGCAAAATTACTCACCTCTGTTTTATCAAAAAACAAGTTATTATTAATTTTCACCGTACCAAAAGGCGTTACGGTTATAGTTTTAGCTCCCATACTACCAACAATAAGATTTTTTTCTTTAGCTAAATAAGTCATTACGGGTCTAAAACCTACATCAACAGATGCTTTTGTTAAACCTTTAAAACGATCTACTCCTTCTACAATTTGTAATTCCTGACCAATACTACTCCAACTTCCACCTTTTGTAGCAGGTTTATTGTTTTCATCAAATATCATTTCCGAAACATTCCCACTCATACAGTACAACCCAAAATCATTTGGATTATAAGAATTTACTTTTACTGCATGGTAACCACCATCTGCACTATAAGGATTTTTATACTTTTTTGATATTATGACATCATCTTTAGTTTTAACAGAATCATGTATACCTTTAGTTTCCGCGTAAGCTTCTTTAAAATTTTGAGTACAATCCATTAAACCTACCGACTTACCTGGCTTAAAATTCGCTAAAAAACAACCATTAGAATTACGTAAATAAGGTCCTCCCCAAGGGTAAGGAACATTTTCTAAACCTCCTCTTGCTGCCCATTCCCACTCATAATTGGTTGGTAGCCGAAAATCATTTACTAAACCTCCTGAAACTCTGTTTAACTCTTCCGTCATCCATTCGCAATACATTTCAGCTCCTTTTCTACTGATAGCAACAACAGGATAATCATTATAAGCTGGGTGAGAGAAGTAATTTTCTTGCATTGGCCCATTAAATGCGTTAGGATAATCTTTAACCCATCTAGTTTGATCAGGCTTTGCTTTTAAAAACTCTTCTTTTCTATCTTGTCTTAATAGTTCAAATAAAAATGTTCGGTATTCTAAATTAGTTACCGCAGTCTGTTTCATATAAAAAGCTTGTACTGAAATGTTTTCATCTTTTCTATTGTAAGTTCCCATAGGGATAAATAAAAACCCTTTAGGATCAGGCTGATACCATTGCTCTCTTCCTTGAACTCCAACAAGCTTTTTACCTCTATTTTTCTTCTGTTTCTTAACCTTTCCAAACATTTTTTTCATGCGTTTTAGATGCACTTTCCATTCGTCATCATTTAAATTCGGGAAACGATAAGTCTCCACTGTCTCAGAAATGCTTTCATCAAGTACATCGTTTTCAGTTAAAAACCACGTTTTATCTATGATTTTTGATTTTCTTTTTTTGATTTTTATTTTATTC
>JAESTF010000189.1 GCA_016763795.1 Flavobacteriales bacterium | reverse complement strand
TTTAAAAGAAATACGTAACAGAATAACCTCTATTTCATCTACGATGCAAATTACATCGGCAATGAAAATGGTTTCTGCTGCAAAGTTGCGTAAGGCTCAAGAAGCGGTAACGCAAATGCGACCTTATGCCAATAAATTACAAGAAATATTATCTAACGTAAGTGCTACATTAGATAGTAGTGAAGGTATTTATTCTGTAGAAAGAGAAGTGAAAAATGTTTTATTGGTAAGCATTACTTCTAACAGAGGGCTTTGTGGAGGTTTTAATAACAATGTAATTAAAACGGTTAAACGTTTAGCTGCAACAGAATATAAAGGATGTAATGTTTCAGTTCTTTCTATCGGTAAAAAAAGTACCGAAGCTTTTAAAAATACTGAATTAGGTGTTAAAGGAACTTTGTTACCAAGACATGCAGAAACAATTTGGGATGACTTAACTTTTGAGAATTCATCAGAAATTGCAAAAACATTAATGGCTCAATTTGCAGATGGACATCAGGATAAAATTGTTATTGTTTACAATCAATTTAAAAATGCCGCTGTTCAAATTATACAAGAAGAACAATTTTTACCTGTGCTTCCTCCAAAAGTAGAAGAAGGAAATACAAATAGTTCTGCAGATTACATTTTTGAACCAAATAAAGAGTTTATCATAGAGGAATTAATTCCTAAATCGTTGAAAACACAACTGTTTAAAGGATTATTAGATTCTCGAGCATCTGAACACGGTGCTCGTATGACAGCAATGCATAAAGCAACTGACAACGCAAAAGAATTACAAGATGACCTTAAATTAGTTTACAACAAAGCCAGACAAGCTAATATTACAAATGAAATATTAGAGATTGTTGCTGGAGCTGAGGCTTTAGGTTAACGAATAAAAAACAAAACAAAAAAGCTCTAACGATAATGTTAGAGCTTTTTTTATGCAATAATTATTATTTCGTAAATTCACAGCTTACTGATGAAACGAAAATTACAGCATCCATACCTTCATTTAGCAATAGGAATTCTATCGTTTCTTTTGCTCTATTTTGGCACTTTTTTTTTTACCGAAAGCACTCCCAATTACCAACAACTCAATAACTCATTAAACCAAAAAGAAGTTTTAGCAGAGCAAGCACTAACCGAACTTCTTACGGACCAAACTTCTGATTTTTCTTTTTCTAAGCAATATACTCAACTAAACAAAGCCTATGGGCTTTCATTTTATATTTTAGAAAATAATCAATTAACTTATTGGACCAATAGAAGTATTCATTTCTCATCCGGCTTAAACGAATTTAAAGACAGTAATGGCTTAGTTAAATTACAAAATGGATGGTATCAATACCTTCTCAAAAAAAGAAATCAAAAAAAATATTTGGCATTAATCTTAATAAAACACGATTACACAATTAAAAACAAATACCTCAAAAACACTTTTCATCATAGTTTTGAAATGAATAGTGATTTTAATATTACAACAAACCAACACAAAGATAACATAGAAATACGATCAAATAATGGTAATTTTCTATTTGGGCTACAACCCTTTGTTAATCATGACACTCCGAATTCAAACAATAACAATTGGCTACTCCTTCTTCTATTTTTCAGTGGCTATTTATTTATTATTTCATTCATAAGTAAACAGACACGTAAAACGACTTTATTAAGGAAGCTATCGCCAGTAATTGTTATCTTATTTATTGGGTTGAGTAGATTTTTACTGCTCTACTTTCACCCTTTCAAATCACTATTTCATCAAGAATTATTTAGTCCAACAATTTTTGCACAATCGACACTTTTACCATCTTTAGGAGATTTAATAATTAATACCATTCTATTTGCTGTAGTTATCTATTATATTTCTCGTGCAATTCAGAAAGTAAATGCAAACAATAAATTAATTGTATTCATAATTGCAACTGCTACAGCTATATCACCTTTAGTTCTTGCTAACTTATTAAATGGATTAATTACCAACTCTAAAATTAATTTTGACATTAATTATTTACTCGATTTAAGTACTTACAGTTTTATTGGAATTGGAGCAATTACACTACTTTTTATATCCTTAGTTTTATTCATCAAAATATCATTCAATCATTTTTCTGAAAAGGCTTTCAAAAAAAACCAACTCATTACTATTTTTTGGATATTGAGTTTACTTTCAATAATTATTGGACATTTTTTTATCGGCCTTAGTGCTATTTTAACTTCATGGATTCTATTTGTAATTCTTATATTTTCTACTAAAACAAATTCTAAGACTAGTTTTTATCGAAGTGTATTTCTGGTTTTAGTTATTTCTATAACAACTTCTTATGGTTTTATCCATTTAGGGAAATTAAAAGCAGAAATAAATAAAGAATTTGTTGCCAAAAAACTAGCGAAAGAACATGACCCTGTTACCGAATATTTATTTGAAGACATTGTTGAAAAAATTGAAAAAGACACCTTAATACAAAATAACGCTAACTCTTTTGAAGAAAATAAAGAGGTGCTTAACCAACATATTCTAAATAGATACTTTGGTGGACATTACAGTAAATATGACATCAATGTTATCGGAATTTTTAATGATAACGATTCTATTTATATTGAAGAAGACATAATAGTTAATGCTGCAGTATTCTTTAAAGAAAAAATCGAACAAGAAACTGAAGATCCCTTCAGAATTAATAAAACACTAAACTTCCTATACTCCACAGAAAGAGGTAGTAGCTATTTTGCTACAATTAGCATTCAGCCAATTGAAGAAAATATGTTATTATATATAGAACTACTTCCCAAAGTATTTTCAAAAACAGGAGGTTACCCTGAGTTATTACTAAATGAAAAGGACATTCCTTCCCCTTTAAATACAAACACCTATTCATTCGCTAAATACAAAGAAGGAAAACTAATTGATAATGCTGGGAAATTCAAATATAGTATTGAATTGAGTGATCAATATCGTTTTAACGATGATGGTTTTTTTAAAACTACCTTTGAAAATGCTTATCATGTAATTTATCAAAGCGATAAAAACACCTCTATCATTTTAAGTTCTCCTCAGAAAACTATTTTCAACTACATTACTACTTTTTCTTACTTTTTTATTATTACCAGTATTCTAGTTTTGATTATTGGACTGTTCTTTAAAATTTCCCCATTCAATTGGCAAATTGCATTAACTAATTTCAGTACAAAAATTCAATTGTTTATTATTGCTTCTATCTTTTTCTCCTTTATTCTTTTTAGTTTAGGAACTTCATACTATATAAAAAACAATATCTAGAAAAAAACAAAACTCAACTTGCAGAGAAAGTACAATCAGTTTTAATTGAGTTAGAACATAAGCTCGGAGATAAAGAGACTCTTAATGCAGGGTTATTTGATGAAATGACCTACTATTTGATTAAATTCTCTAATGTATTTTATACTGACATTAATCTTTACGATAAAACAGGTGAATTATTAGCAACATCTCGTCCTGAAATATTTGAGCAAGGTCTGGTAGGTAAGCAGATGAACCCTGAAGCGTTTAATCAAATCCACATTCATAAAAAATCTAGTTTTACACATAATGAAAATATTGGAGAGTTAAATTACATTTCAACTTACGTTCCTTTTAGAAATGAGCAGCACCAGATTTTAGCTTATATGAACCTCCCCTACTTTGCTAAACAGAATGAATTAGAAAATGAACTTTCATCATTCTATACTGCCTTAATTAACATTTATGGCTTGTTATTTTTAATCTCTACTATAATTGCAGTATTCTTTGCTAATTACATTTCGGAACCTGTTAGAATGATTAAGAATAAGATTAGTGCATTACAATTGGGTCAATCTTACGATTTATTAGAATGGAAATCGAACGATGAGATTGGCGCATTAGTTTTTGAATACAATAAAAAAGTAGTTGAACTCGAGAAGAATGCCAATCTCTTAGTTAAATCGGAACGAGAAAGTGCATGGAGGGAAATGGCAAAGCAAGTTGCTCATGAAATTAAAAATCCGTTAACTCCAATGAAATTAAGTATTCAACAATTGGAGCGGGTTGCTAAAGGTAACCCTGATGACTTAAACGAACGTATTGAACGAACTGCAAAAACATTAGTAGAACAAATTGACACATTGACTAAAATTGCTAATGAGTTCTCTAACTTTGCAAAAATGCCTAAAGCAGAGGATACAGAAATTAACATTATTCCGATTATTGAGACAACAATAGATCTTTATAAAGAAGAGGATGTAATAATTACACTAACAGATGAATGTGTTGGATTGGCAACTATTATTGCTGATAAAGATCAAATTTCTCGCGTATTTAATAACTTAATTAAGAATGCTATTCAGGCCATTCCTGAGAATATTGAGGGAAAAATTAAAGTTTCAATCTCTCTAAAAGATGACAACTACCTCATCGAAATAAAAGACAATGGAACTGGAATTACTGAGGATAAGAAAGATAAAATATTCGTTCCAAATTTCACTACTAAAACTACTGGAATGGGCCTTGGTTTAGCCATGGTGAAAAACATTGTAGAAAATTCTAATGGAAAAATATGGTTTGAAACTAAACTAGAAATTGGTACTAGCTTTTTTGTAGAATTTCCTAAAGTTTAATTCTTCTTTACAAAAGTGGAAATCCAGTTTACAAATTTACATTTATCATCTTTCTAAAACAGACCCTAAAATGAGTTTAGACTGAAGTCAGTATCTAACAATTAAGAACGATTGCTATTTCGGAAATGTCATCCTAAGAGAGTCAAAGTATTATTTCGGACCCCAAACAGATTTTTCACTTCGTTCTATTATATCACTAAAACGATAGTGAAAATTTGTTCTGAATGACAATTTAGCCCATAAAAAAAATCCCGGATGGAAACCATTTGGGATTTAAACTATAATATTTTTCACTTCCTATACAAACCTAATGTAAACATCTCCATAAGATGTATCGGTAAATTCTTGTGTTTGGATATAAGAAATCATTTT
>JAESTF010000188.1 GCA_016763795.1 Flavobacteriales bacterium | reverse complement strand
GAATTAAATTTCCGATTAACGAACCAGCAAAAGCAGCTAAAAGATCACAAATTGAAGAATATTTAGATTTTTATGAAGGTTCAGGAGTACAACATATCGCTGTTGCAACCAATGATATTATTGATACTGTTTCTAAAATGAGAGCAAAAGGAGTTGAATTTTTAAGTACACCTCCTGATGATTATTATAAATCTGTACCAGCAAGGTTAACTGCACATAATCATGAGCTTAGAGAAGATATTGAAAAATTGAAAGCTTTAGGAATTATGATTGATGCAGATGAAGAAGGGTACTTATTGCAAATTTTCACAAAACCAATCCAAGATAGACCAACAGTATTTTTTGAAGTAATTCAAAGAATGGGCGCAAGGGGGTTTGGAGCAGGTAATTTTAAAGCGTTGTTCGAATCTATAGAAAGAGAACAGGAGAAAAGAGGTACATTATAAAAAAGAATAAATCGGAACTAATCACTCCGATTTTTTTATATCTTTATCACATCAAAAAAAAGAATTATGGCAAAGAGTAAATTAATAGCATTAGGAATTGTAGCAGTTGTAATATTAGTACCATTTCAATTAGGGTATATTAGCTTTACAATAGAATCTCAATTAATGCAAGCATTAAGTATGGCTGTATCAATTATAGCTCTTATAGTAGCAATTATGATGTTTAATAAAGGAGAGTCCACTCATTAAACTTTTCTTAGAATAAATAAAAAAAAGCATCTCAAATTGAGATGCTTTTTTTATTGTAGATTATTTATTTTTTAATGACTTTTTGGTGAGTAATTGTTTCACCATTTTCATTAATTACTTTTATAAGATAAAAACCAGCAGCAACTGTATTAAAATAATTAAGTCTTACAATATGGTTTCCTTTGTCTATAAACATTGATTCTTTATGGATGGTTTTAAAAACATCACTAATAATGATTGTATAATTACCAGGCTCTCTAGAAACTACATTAAGATTAAGTTTTCCTTGAGTTGGATTTGGAAATATTGAAATTTCAGCACCATACGATTGTTTTATAGATATAACGTTAGAGTATTTAAATTTACCATCAAAATCAACTTGTCTTAATCTATAGTAGTTAATTCCCAAAGAAGGATTATTATCATTAAATTCATAACTTAATTGGCTTAACGAATTACCAGATCCATTTGTGCTTCCGATTTTATGAAACAATACACCATCAATTGATTTCTCAATTTCAAAATGATCATTATTGATTTCTGAGGCTGTTACCCAATATAAATGGTTATAACCTTCTTCTGGATATCCATTAAAATCTAAAAGTGTTATAGGAAGAGGTGCACAGTCTAAGGAAAGTCCACTTGAAAGTGAAATGTCCATTGTAAAGGGAGAGGTTGTTCCAGAATAATTATCAACAACGAGAATGTATACATCTCCAATAGCTAAAGTTAGTTCATCAACAATGTCATCACCACTAACTCCTTCTGAAACATCTCCTGCACCTATTTGTAAACCAGTTCCTCCGTAAACTGTAGGAGCTCCAGCAGCAAAACTACACCTTACAGGTGCGCCAACTGGAGGGCATATAGACGCGGGTGTTGACCCTGAAGGATAAGGTCCCCACATTGCAAAATCATAATCATCAGTTCCATTTTGTGGATCTATTAAAAATTCAAGAGTTCCTGCAGCTTGGGCTTCAAAAAAGTACCACGATGTTTCATTCTCTCCAGATAAGCAACCATCGTTTGATGAATCTAAATCTGTATCACTTCCAGACCCATTACTATTCCCATTAAAAGTGACATCTGAACATATGGATGTTCCTCCAAGACAATCTTCTGGGCTATTAGGCGGACAAACAGCAGGACATGGCCCACCACAATCAATACCTGTTTCGCCTTGATTTTGAATCCCATCACTACATGTAGGAACAGGACAAGCAACACAAGAAATAGCGGCTTCCCAACCTGCGGCAGTAATTGACCCATCAGAATCCCAAACAAATGTTAAGCAGCCAGATAGAGATGTTACTGTACCAGGACTTGTTGTTCCGTTATAAACACCAATTAGAGGGGAAGATATGTTTGGTCCATCGTAGATAGTTAAATCATCACAACAAGATTCTGTTGCAAAACTGCTGAAATTGATTGAAATACAATCACCAGCATCTGAACAGTAGGTTTCTGTAATTAGCTCACTACTACTATAATTAGAACCAGAACCTCCAGTATCAAATAAATTACCTGTACAAGAATTCCAATCACCATCACCATTGTTATGATTAAGGGAGCATGCAGGACAAGGTCCTCCACAATCTACTCCAGCTTCTCCTTGATTTATAATCCCATCACTACATGTAGGTGGAGGACAAGCAACACAAGAAATAGCAGCTTCCCAACCTGCGGCAGTAATTGAACCATCGGAATCCCAGACAAAAGTTAAACAACCAGATGTAGAGGTTACTGTACCCGGACTTGCTGTTCCATTATAAACACCAATTAAAGGAGAGGATATGTTTGGCCCATCATAAATAGTTAAATCATCACAACAAGATTCTGTTGCAAAACTGCTGAAATTGATTGAAATACAATCTCCTGCATCAGAACAATAAGTTTCAGTTATCGTTTCGTTGCTACTATAACTCCCTCCAGAACCTCCAGTATCAAATAAACTTCCAGTACATGCATTTAAATCACCATCACCAATATTTTGACCAACAACCGATTGATTTAATGTAAGTAGAGTGAAAAATGCTAAAATAAGTTTAGTTTTTTTTTTCATAAGTATCTATAATTATTCTACAATACTGTTTAAAGTAGATTCTTTTAATTTAACATGAACTAATTCGTTTCGGTTAGTTTTAATGTTTAGGATATTTAAAAACCTTTTTTCTCTAGTACAGTTTTTAAATTATGAATGTTATAGAATTTTTTTGTTGTAACTAAAAAAGCCTTCTTTTTAATATGATAAACACAATTATGTGTTTTAAAAAAATCTCTTAATATCGTTAAATGCTCTTTTTGTTGCGCAATATTTTCTGAATTTTTAATGGTTATCAGATATGTATTAGTAGTTGATGTTTGGGCAAATATTTTTTTATTACTGTTAAAGGAAAGTAATAGCAACATGGAGAACATTAATATTTTGTTTTTCATAGTAAAGTTTACTTATGTAGTTTCATCAATATACGTAAAAAATGTTAATATGGTTGCTTTTAAGGGGGGAGTAATTACTATATATTTGAATATAAAAAAAGCATTTACTTTTAATAAATGCTTTTTTTTCTAACTAGTTAGTAATTAATTTTATTCTGGCCACCGAGGAGTATCTTCATCACTCCATAAAACGCCCCATTGAATTTCTGAAAGCTTACCATTTTCGAACCAAAGATTCAGGCTCGCAGGTAAAAAGCTGATCAATTTTTGGTCTATATTCTCATCAGATAAATCATCTAATTCATTATCACCTAAATCTTCGTTTTCTAATAGTTCTAGTACTTGATTAATTTCTTTTCCAATAAGTTGTGTGTCATTAAATAAACAATCAGGAGAGCTGATAGAAATAGTTGTTAATTTCCAATTATCTTCTTGATCAAAAGAAACAGAGAATTCATGTTCATCATAATGCCATGCCTCTGTAAGATAACCATCTTCTTCTCCTGAAGCATTGTAGGTGTCAATTTCATTTGGTTCTCCTAGTAAGTACTTTATTTTTTCTTTACTTGACCCAAAGATAATATCTCCTAAACCAGCTCCAATTTTTATATTTTTTACGTTAACTTTCATATTATTTCTGAATAAAATACTTAATAATTATTAGTGAACATTGTTCACTATTTAATTCCTAATTTCTTTTTAATATTAGCAGGTATTGCATCTTTATGAATTTGAATATTCATTGTTTTGTATTTTACATAAGGAAAAGAAGCATAAAAATACCCATCTAAATCATTATGTTCAAATCCCCAAGAGTTTTTAACGATAAAGTATTTAGTTCCTTTTTGATCTTTAACTAAACCTGTAACGTGCATCCCGTGATCATCTGTTGTCGTTTGGTTATCAAAACCAATTTGTCTCATATCTTGGGTAATTTCTTTTTCTTTAACAGGCTCATCAAAACAATCAGCTATTTTTTCAGCTCCTGCATCACTAAAGTTTTTATTGTCTTTTCCTTTAGTTTTAATTGTTTCTTCATTTTCAGGAACAATAGCTAAACCATTTTTAAAAGAAAATCCTTTTTCAGAAACATCAGCTCCCCAAGCAAACGTGTAACCGTTTTTCAAAGGCACTGCTTTCTAGCGAAATTCGAGACCGGGTCAAGGTGATTGGATTTCGGTTTGGGGAGAGTTTTAATCAGGGTGATCTGCTGATTGGTTTCGATTGTGGTTTTTATCAAGCTGACCTGGCCGCCAACCGGGCAGCCGCCAAAGCTGCGTCGGCTCAACACCGAAACAATTTAAAACTGCTCTCCCTGAATGCGGCGAGTCAAATTGAAGTGGAACTGTCAGCTGCTCGCCAGGAAGAAGCGGTGGCGAAACAGAGTCGAGCCGCGAGTCAGATAGATCGTTGTCAGGTGTTTGCTCCGTTTGATGGCACGGTTGATTCGCTCTACGTTAATCCTCATGAAAGCGTGAGCCCAT
>JAESTF010000187.1 GCA_016763795.1 Flavobacteriales bacterium | reverse complement strand
GTTAAGAGTTTTAGAATCATCCCCTGCAATTCTGATGTAATTTAGGGAAGCCTTAACCGCTATTTTAGGAGACACTCTATAACGATAAAATCCACCTAACGCCCATTTAGTAAAGTTAAGCTTCATGTCTACCACTCCCCCTCTTCTAGAGCCTATTCCACCACCTATCTCACCTAAATAATTAGACGCACCTAAAGAAAAACCATAATCAACATTATATTGACCATAACCTGATAGTGAGGCGGTTAACGCAAGAACTAATACTATTAGCAATTTTCGCATAAATGCAAATATATAAAACTTATACTAATCAAAGCAAAATTAAATAATGTATTTAGAAATAGAACTAGTAATTGTATTTAGTAGTTTCGTAGAAATTCTTCATCATAAGATCATGAGTAATAAAATAATATCTTTATTTAATATAAAACACCCTATCATCCAAGGTGGAATGATATGGAATAGTGGATGGAAACTTGCTTCTGCGGTTAGTAATAATGGTGGCTTAGGATTAATTGGTGCTGGATCAATGTATCCAGAAGTATTTAGAGAACATATCCAAAAATGTAAAAAAGCGACCAACAACCCTTTTGGCGTTAATTTACCTATGATTTATCCTCAAATGGATGAATTAATTCAAATTATTTTAGATGAGAAAATAAAAATTGTTTTCACTTCTGCTGGTAATCCAAAAAAGTACACTTCATTTTTTCAAGAAAAGGGAATTAAAGTAGTTCATGTTATACCTGGAGTTAAGTTTGCATTAAAAGCTCAAGAGGCCGGTGTTGATGCAGTTGTTGCAGAAGGATTTGAAGCAGGAGGACACAACGGAAGAGATGAAACGACTACTCTTTGTTTAATTCCTATGGTAAAAAAAGCCATTAACATTCCATTAATTGCTGCTGGGGGAATCGGAACTGGAAAAGGAATGCTAGCCGCCATGATTTTAGGTGCTGATGGAGTCCAAATGGGTAGCCGATTTGTTGCATCTGAAGAAGCTTCTTCTCACATTAATTTTAAAAATGAAGTAGTGAAAGCAAAAGATGGTGCGACCCAATTAACATTAAAAGATGTTACACCTGTTAGACTCATTAAAAATAAATTCTTTAAAGAAATTAACGAGGCTATCATAAAAGGTGCAACACCTGAGCAACAACAAGAAATTTTAGGACGAGGACGAGCTAAAAGAGGAATGTTTGAAGGGAAGTTAGATGAAGGTGAGTTAGAAATTGGTCAAGTTGCAGGATTAATTGATACTGTTGAGCCTGTAAGTAAAATAATCGAAAATATTATGGTTGAATATCAACAGGAAATTAAAAATATTAACACTTCCAAATACAATTTTTAATACATGATAAATTTTGAAAAATTTACCTTAGAAAATGGGTTAAAAGTAATTGTTCATAAAGACAAGTCTACTCCTATCGTAGCTTTTAATTTATTGTACGATGTAGGTGCACGAGATGAGAATGAAAATCAAACAGGCTTTGCTCATTTATTTGAACATTTGATGTTCGGAGGTTCTCTTAATATTCCAAATTTTGATGAGCCCTTACAAAAAGTAGGAGGAACAAACAATGCTTTTACTTCTAATGATATTACCAATTACTACATCACACTTCCAAAGGATAATTTAGAAACAGCCTTTTGGTTAGATTCTGATAGAATGCTGAGTTTAGCTTTCACTGATAAAAGTTTAGAGGTACAACGTAACGTAGTTATTGAAGAGTTCAAACAAAATTATTTAAACCAACCTTATGGAGATGTTTGGTTATTGTTAAGACCTTTAGCTTATCAAACACACCCCTACAAATGGGCTACAATTGGCAAAGAGGTAAGCCATATTGAAAACGCCACAATGGATGATGTAAAAACATTTTTTCACAAACATTACCGTCCTAATAATGCTATTTTAACTGTTGCTGGAAACGTAGAATTAAACGAAATAAAACAACTTACCAGAAAATGGTTTGGAGATATTCCAAAAGGAGATGTTCCTCAAAGAAAACTACCTAAAGAACCTCAACAAACTGAAGAAAAAAGACTTGAAGTAGAACGAGATGTTCCCGCAAACGCTATTTACAAAGCCTATAAAATGTGTAGCAAAACACATCCTGATTATTTTATTACAGATTTGTTAAGCGATATTTTATCTCTAGGAAAATCTTCACGTCTGTATATTTCTTTAGTTAAAAAACAAAAATTATTTAGCGAAATAAGTGCGTATATTTCTGGAAGTCATGATGAAGGATTGTTGACAATAAGTGGGAAATTACAAGATGGAATTACTTTTGATTCTGCAGAAAAAGCTATTTTAAAAGAAATAGAAAATATTAAATTAGAGTTGGTTAAGGAAAACGAACTTTCTAAAGTTAAAAACAAAATAGAATCTACTACTCAATTTTCAGAAACAAGCGTATTAAATAAAGCCATGAATTTATCTTTTGCTGAACTTTTGGGTGATGCCAATGATGTAAACTTAGAAGTAGATAAATACCAGCAAATAACTACAGAAGATATTCAAAGAGTTGCAAATGCAATTTTAAATAAAACAAACTGCTCTACCTTAATTTACGCGAAGAAAAAATGATACTATTAGACAGAAAAAAAGCTCCAGAATTTAAACAAGTAGATAATATTCAGTTTTTAGATGCCATTAAAACAAGTCTAGACAATGGAATCGAAGTCAACTACATTAATGGCGGAAGTCAAGATATTATAAAAATTGACTTTATTTTTAATGCAGGAAATTTATATCAAAACAAGCCTTTAGTTGCTTCTTCAACCAATCAATTAATTAAAGAAGGGACTAAAAACTATTCTGCTTTTGAGATTTCTGAAGGAATAGATAAATACGGAGCTTTTTTTGAGACCGAAAATGCTTACGATACTGCCACACTAACTTTGTACACACTAACCAAACATTTAAACAATGTTTTACCCTATGTCAAAGAGGTTCTTTTGTTTCCTGAATTTTCAGAAAAAGAGTTTGAAATCTATAAAAACAATGCTATTGAACGGTTTAAAATAAATTTAGAAAAAGTATCGTTTATTGCTCGGAAAGAATTTATGCGAGCTATTTTTGGGAATGAGAATCCTTATGGTTCGGATGTTACACTTAACGATTATGAAAATCTTTCTGTTAATGATATTAAAGCTTTTTATACCGAAAACTATAATTTAGGAAATTGTAGGATATTAATTTCAGGAAAAGTAAAAACCTCAACAATTAACGTTTTAAACGATTTTTTCGGACAAGAAAAAACAATAAAAAAAGAATCTATTAAAATTGATTTTCCGAAAAACACAAACAATCACGACTCTGTATATATCGAAAAAGAAAATGCTTTACAATCTGCTATCCGAATTGGAAGACTTTTTCCGAATAAATTGCACGAAGATTACTTTGGATTAGAAATATTAAATACAGTTTTAGGAGGTTATTTTGGCTCTCGTTTAATGAACAATATTAGAGAAGATAAAGGCTATACTTATGGAATTGGTTCTGGAATTTTATCCTTGCAGCATGCAGGTTATTTCTTTATTTCTACCGAGGTAGGTAGTGATGTGACAAAAAAAGCATTGATAGAAATTTACAAGGAAATAGAAATTATTAGAACACAAGAAATTCCTGTAGAAGAATTAGAATTGGTTAAAAATTATTTACTTGGGCAGCTTTTAACATCTTGTGATGGACCATTTAATATGGGTTCTTTATTTGATAGTGTACATGAATATGGTTTAGATTATAACTTTTACAACAAGTACATTCAAACCATAAAAGAAATAACCCCTAAAACTTTATTAGCACTAGGGGTTAAATATTTTAATAAAACTAATCTAACTGAGATTGTTGTAGGTAAGCTTTAGAATTTTATTGCTAAACCTGTACCCAAGTGAACTCCTTTCATCTGCCATTTCCATGATTGTTCATAATCGGTAATACCTATAGTCGTTAAAAGTGTTTCTGCTTCAGAAGTTAGTTCAGCTTCAATTTTAGAATAATTATAACCTCTATAACCTAAGTTGAAAAATATTCCAATATGATCTGAAAAGAAAATGCGATCCGTAATTCCTATACTAAAATAAGTTCCTGAACCATTTGCAGATCTTATAATATTAGTTGCGCTCCCTGCATAAGTCCATTTCATTTTTGAACCACCTAGACCTAACTCAACATATAAATCATTTTTATCTGCATTTAATAAATGAAAGTTAAACTTTAATCCAAAATCGGTAGTTGTTACTCTCTCAATATTTACCTTATCACTATCGTTAATAAAATAATTACTAAAAGTAATGTCTGCACCTATTCCAAACCTGTTACTAATCCCATATTCAAAACCGATTGGTATAACAGAACTAGCCGTTCCATCTTTCTCTGTATTCGTAATCGTTAACCCATTGATTGTGGTAGAAAATGTTGATGTTGTTCCGTACACACCAAGACCCAAACCAATATCAAGGTTTATATTGCCTTTTTGAAATGCCTGAGCACTAACATTTGTACTTAATAATAAAGCTACAAAAGCTAAACAAATAGTTATCTTGTTTTTCATATGATAATAAGCTTGTTAAATTTTAAGCTAATTTAGGAAATAATATAGATACAAAAAATTACTCAACTGTTTCTACTTCAACAAAAGAAAATTTCACACTCAATGCGTCCTTAAAATCTTCTCCCATCTCTTTCATATCAATATCTTCTTCAAAATAATACCATTGAACACTACACTTGGACAAAACATCTATTTTTTGCAATAAACTATATATAAATTGTAGCGAACTTGTATTTACATAGCTAAGCTTAAACACTATTTTAGTGTATCGAGCGGGCAATTTAATGTAGTTTTCTAACCAATTTATTATTTCAGTATAAAACTGAATTGGGTCTTCAGGAACAGAAACGCCTGAAATAAGAAAAACACCTGAGGTAAAATTAAAATTAATCTCAGGTGTTTTTGGTGTATTTTGTATTACTAAATTTTTCAAATTATTAAGTTTTGTGCAAAACTTAATAACAGTATTTATTTTCTGTAATAAGTCTATTTGCAATTCGTCTTCTTGCCTCTTTCACATTAAATGGTTCTTGCTTTGTAAACCTTTTTAATCCCATTAACATCATTCTCAATTCATCTCCTTCTGCAAAAGAATTTAATGCATCTTTACCGAATTTGTTAATTTTATCAGCAGTATCGTACAGATATACGTTCATCATATCTATTTGTTCTAAATTTTTAACATTTTCTTTCTCTTTTGTTAATTTTTCAACCCTAAGTAAAACAGATTCAGCAATATAAAGTTCTATAATCATATCAGAAATATTCATTAGCACCTCTTGTTCTTTAGCCAATTCCATCATTAACGTTTGAGCAGCACTTCCTGCAACCATTAATGCTGCTTTTTTAAAGTTTTTTACCTGATTGTGTGCTTTTTCAAAAACATCATCACTTCCTTCTCCAAAATCAGGGATACTCATTAATTCTTTTGCAACTGCTTGTGCTGGCCCCATCAAATCTAATTCTCCTTTCATTGCTCTTTTCAGTAACATATCAACTAATAACATTCTATTAATCTCATTGGTTCCTTCAAAAATTCTATTAATACGAGCATCACAATAAGCAGATTCCATTGGCGCCTCTGCAGAATAACCCATTCCTCCATAAATTTGAAGTCCTTCATCAACCACATAATCTAATGCTTCTGATGCATGAACTTTTAAGATAGCTGCTTCTGCTGCAAACTGCCTAATCCCTTCCAGCGTTGCTTCTTCTTTACTCATTCCACCTTCAATAAATTCTTTTGTAGCATCATCTATATTCTGGCTACAACGGTAAACTGCAGATTCTGAAGCAAATATTTTAATACATTGTTCTGCTAACTTAAATTTTATTGCTCCATATTTAGAAATTGGTCTTCCAAATTGTTCTCTTTCATTCGCATAATTTACCGATTGGCTAATTATTTTTTTAGAACCTCCTATCGCTGAACCTGCTAATTTAATTCTTCCAATATTTAAAATATTTAACGCAATTTTAAATCCTCCTTGTCTTTCTCCTAATAAATTTTCTACAGGAACTTTTGTATCATTAAAAAACACTTGTCGTGTTGATGATCCTTTAATTCCTAATTTCTGTTCTTCAGGATTTAACGTAACGCCACCAAAGTCTTTTTCAATAATAAAAGCAGTCATATCTTTATCATCATCAATCTTAGCAAAATCAGTAAAAATATCGGCAAAACCAGCATTGGTAATCCACATCTTTTGTCCATTTAGAATATAATGCTTTCCATCCTCTGATAATGTAGCTTTCGATTTTGCTGAATTTGCATCTGAACCTGAACTTGGTTCAGTTAAACAATAAGCAGCCTTCCAAACACCTGTAGCTAAATTTGGAATATATTTTTGTTTTTGCTCCTCATTTCCATAATACAATATTGGAAGTGTTCCAATTCCTGTGTGAGCTGAAATAGAAACTGCAAAAGAATGTGCTCCCCCAATAATTTCCGAAGTTAACATGCTAGTAACAAAGTCTTTTCCAAAACCACCTAAATTCTCTGGAACAGAAATTCCTAAAAGCCCTAATTCTCCAGCTTTTTCCATTAAAGATGCTGACAACCCTTCTTCTTGTTTTTCAATCCTATCTAAAATAGGTTCTATTTCTTGTTTGATAAAATCAGAGCAAGTATCGGCAATCATTCGTTGTTCCTCATCAAAATCTTCTGGAATAAAAATGTTTTTAGCTGCTGTTTCTTTAATTAGGAATTCTCCTCCCTTAATTGCTTCGTTATTGCTCATGATTTCTTATTTTATAATACATTAATTTATGCGGACCAATTTTCGGAACATCATAATAATCTCCAATAACTGTAAATCCATTTTTTTGATAAAACCCCAGTGCGATTTTTCGTGCATCACACCATAGCATTTTTACATCTCGATTTTGTAATTCGTTTATTGCAAAACCAATCAATTGTTGGCCAAACCCTTCACCTCTTACTTTTGGAGAAGTTGCCATTGCTCTCAATCGATATTGGCTTTCTTCATCAAAAAATTTATTGTTTTGAATTAGAAATGTTCCTACCGAAACTACTTCTCCATCTTTAAAAACTCCCACATGAAACGTTCCTTCTTTATCATCTACATCAATTCCACATTCTTCTAATGTATTAAAATGTGACCACAAAACTTCTAACCGTAAAGGGTAGGTCTTCTGTGATGATATTAGTTTCGTTTCATACATTTCCACAATTCTAACTCAAAATTGATACTTCAACAAGTTCAGCACAACAACTTAGGTTACTTCAACAACTCAAAAATACCTGCAGCACCTTGACCTGCTCCGACACACATTGTAACCATTCCGTACTTCTGTTTCCTTCTTCTCATTTCATTTAACAACTGAACAGATAATTTAGCTCCTGTACAACCTAATGGATGCCCCATTGCGATAGCACCACCATTTACATTTACGATATCTGGGTTTAGTTT
>JAESTF010000186.1 GCA_016763795.1 Flavobacteriales bacterium | reverse complement strand
CAAGGAAAAAAGATCTGCCATATTCTACTTAACACCATCTAGCATTAAGGGAACAGCATTTTTAACCTTTGATTATCCTGAAGCTTCCAAAGATGATGACCAGTGGCTGTATATGCCCGCACTACGAAAAACGAGAAGAATATCTGCAGCAAACAGAGGAGATTACTTTTTAGGAACAGACCTTACTTATGAAGATATTAAACTAGAAACGAGAATAAGTAAAGTCGATTATAACTATAAAACCATTGGTACAGAAATCATCAAAGGGCATAAATGTTATGTATTAGAAGGGGCTCCTAAAAATGAAAAAATAGCCAAAGAATTAGGGCATAGTAAAGTGAAATATTGGGTAGATGCTACTTATTGGATGCTGCGAAAAGCAGATTCTTGGGACATAGCAGGGAATAAATTAAAAACAGTGGAAATAAGTGAGATTAAGAAAGTTCAAGGCATTTGGACCTATCATAAAATTTTAGTGAAGAACCATAAAACAACTCATCAAACTATTTTTCGCATTAGTCAAGTAGATTATAAAAAGCCATTAAGTGACGATCTTTTTACCAAAGAATCATTAGTTAATGGAATATAATCTCTTTGCAAAAAGTGTTATTCTGAACAATAATTTATTTACGCTTTAGCGAAATAATAAATTGAAGTGAAGAATCTATATTAATAGATTTATTTCAACTAAAAAAAACAGATTCTTCTCATCATTTTTCTCAAGAAATTTATTTCTTGAAAAATATCGTTCAGAATGACATTCTTTTAGCCTCAATGATTTTTATATCGAATCTAAAAACAAAAAAATGCTTACTAAAATACCATTATTAATTGCTATTCTCCTTTCCTTTCTGGCTTTAAAAGCACAAGAGAAGAAAAAGACATTTAAAGAATCTTTTGATGCAAACTTAATTGTTGAATCGGATAATTCTTTTGGATTTAAAGACAAAGAAATTCAAAAAACAGAATTGATTCTAAAACCCGAGTTTTCGTATAAGTTAACCAAAACGTCAAAATTTGTTTTGAAAGGTCAGCTGTACAACGAGCTTAATGATAACCTAGAAAATGGAGAGCCTCAGCAAGAAAGTGTTTCTGATTTTAGTAAACGATACTTCATTGGAGATAAAACTAATTTAGAATTACGTGAATTCTACTTTTATACGAAAGTGTTTAAAAAGATAAGACTAACACTTGGTAAACAACAAATAGTGTGGGGAGAAACAGATGGATTAAAACTGTTGGATGTAATTAACCCTCAAAATTATAGAGAGTTTGTGTTGGATGATTTTGAAGATAGCCGGATTCCACTTTGGTCAGTTAAATCGGAGTTTAATATCAAAAAATATGGTGTACAGCTCGTTTGGATTCCCGATAATACGTATCACATTACACAAGATTTTAATGCACCATTTTTTACCAAAAGTTTATTTCAATCTCCACCAAAAGGAGTAACCACAGCGTTTAATTCAACAAAAAAGCCTAGTAATTTCATAACAGATTCAGATGTTGGTGTTCGGTTATCAACCTTTAAAAAAGGATGGGACCTTACATTTAACTATTTCTATTACTATGATGATTTGCCAGTATTTTATAGTAATGTATTAATTGTTGAGAATAGCAACCCAGTATTATCCATAGATCCAAAATTTGAACGTCAATATTTATTAGGAATGACACTTAATAAAGTAGTCGGCTCCTCAACCTTGAGAGGTGAAATAGCTTATGTTTTTGATCAATATTTTTCATCAACTAATCCTGAAGCAATACAAGGTGTAGAGGTAAGTGACCAATACAAGTCTGCTTTAGGAATAGATTATATAAAAGGGGAATATGTATTAAGTGTACAATTGTTTAGCGATGTGATTATGACTGATATTGATGCTTACAACAGAGATCAATTTGAAACAAATACTTCTTTGCTTATTTCTAAAGAAATGATGAATGATAATTTAAAAGTAGAAGCAATATGGGTGCACAACATCAATCATAAAGATGGCTTTGTAAGACCAAAACTGAGTTATTGGCTAAATACGAGCACACAATTATTTTTGAGTAGTGATCTTTTTTATGGAGATAAAACTCAACTGTATGGACAGTTTAAAGATCAATCAAGAGTTTCGTTAGGATTTAAATGGGGGATATAAGTCAAAAGAATATCTTTTTAATCTAACACCACACAAAAATAACCGAGAGATTGAACCAGCTTAATAATTTCTATTTCCGTTACAGTATTAGAAGCCTCTATTCGCAAGACGTTATCTACATCAGTAATATCTACTGACCAAATTAAAACAGCTGGATGTCTTGCGAATAAGGGACTCAATTCTTTTGCTATAGTAGCCGTTGAAATGTCTGTTTTGAATACCATGATATTTTTTACAACGTTTTTTTTGATAATAGTTGAGGGATTAGACATTAGATACCAAAGTGTTTAAAAGCTTCGTAAACGAAGAATACTGGCCATACTATTGCTTTAAGCAATCCCAATGCTCCCATCCAAAAGCCGGTAGCTTGAGAAATAAAATAAATTGCTGCTCCAATAGCTCCCATCCCATAAGAGCATCCTGAATTTGGTCGACATTGTTGCATTTTTTGTTTCACTGTTTCTGTGTTCATAATTAAAAGTATTTGTTGGTTAAAAATATACGCGATACATTAGGTTAGGAAAAAAACCAAATTGAGTAAGGTGAGCAATATTGTTAGGCTCACTCTCATCATAGTATTCCGTTATTTTTCCTTTCGTATTCGTAATGTTATCTAGGTTAATAAAAATTTCGTGTGTTGCTTTTTTACGATTAAACTTATAACTAGCGGATAAGGTAATCTGGTAAACATCTTCTATTTTGTTATCATAAGCTTTGCTATAATCCCAAAATTTATTGTTTGCAGGATCTACAGCAAGGTTTCCTTCTCCGTCTCTTAATAATGGAATTATCTTTTTACCTCCACCAAAAAATATTTTAGCATTGATACCGAATGTTTGGTTTTTCTTTTTTCCCCAATGTTCAAACTCTTTACCACATAAAATGTTAATCAAGTAATTTCCATTGTATTGCGTATTTCTTTCTACCCCTTCTAAAGATTTATATTTAGAGTTGTAGAGGGAGGCATTAATTAATTAATAGTAGTTGTTATTGAAAAATCGTTCGAGGGTAAATTCTATTCCATAATTTTTTCCTGTTCCCTCATTTACTAAATCAACAAAACGATAGTCTAAACTTTCATTGATGGTAGCAAAATAACTAGAGTCATTATTCTCTACTGGTAAATTGTATAGGTCTTGGTAATAAACTTCTACCTTAGCCATTACATTGCTGTTAAAACGTTTTTCGTACCCCAAAACGTAATGGTGTGCTTTTAATAAATCTAACTCCTTATTAGGCTCTATAGTAGTTCCATTCGCTAATTCTATTTTAGTGAAATAGTGGTGCACACTTTCCATTTTACTATGATTCCCATAGCCAAAGTTTAATGAATTGGTATTATTTAGTTTCCAGTTTAGCGCAAAGCTAGGCTCAAGAGTACTTTTTTGATTATACAAGACATTCATATTATGTAGCCCCGAAACAAAGGTGAGCTTTTCATTAAATCGGTATTTCCAACTGATAAAATTGTTGACTATTCCAATATCCTCTTTGAAATTTACCAATTCAACCCTATCCACTAAATTGTCACGAAGCTTACTATTGCCGTTGGTGTAACTAAACAAGGTATATTTTGCTCCCAGTTGAATTTTATTTTTAGCGTTTATCTTATTGTTATAAACCATTCCAGCTCTATAAGCTGATTTGTTTAAATTACTTTTAAAATTTAAGTACCTACTTACTGTTGAATCACGTAAAAATGTTCCCTGACCATCAAAAATTTGGATGGATCTCATCTCAAAAATATCATCCTTAACTACGTCACTAGAATAAGAGAGGTTTGTTTTAATAAAGCTATTGTTATTGATACTAAAAACATGATTTACTCCTGCATTAAGCAAGTGAGATTTTTTATCAAAATCTTCACTTATTCCCGTTTTCATGTTGTTATTCCCTGGTGTTTCAAAAAACTCAGGGGTAATATCTTTTAATAAAAAATTGCTCAAACCACCCAACGCAAATAGGGAAAAGGTTCCCATTTTTTTTGTGGGTAATACTATTTTAATCGTAGCATCCTGAAATTTTAAATCTCCATTAATATCAATAAGGTTGAGGTCTTCAATTAACGTAATAGTAGAATAACGGTAGTTAATAAGAAAGGACCCTCCATATCCTTTCTTAAATGGACCTTCTAAGGTTAAGTCTGTTCCAAGTAATCCGAAGCCAAATGTAGATTCAAATTTCTCATTGTTCCCAGCCCTTAACTTCACATCATAAACTCCCGATAATACGTTTCCGTATTCTGGAGAAAACGCTCCTGTAGAAAAATCTGAAGTGGTTAATAGATTATTATTTAATGCACTGACGCCTCCACTTATCGAATTTTGATCTGCAAAATGATTAGGATTAGAAATTTCTACCCCCTCTAAACGCCATTGAATGTATTTAGGCGAATTACCTCTTACAATAATGTCGTTACTTCCATCTTGAGTATTGGTTACTCCAGCAAAATTTGCTGTTATTCGTGAAGGGTCATTAAACCCTCCAGCATAACGATTGGTTTCTTCTGGAGAAATAGATCGAGCACTAATTAAGGTCATGTCATTTATTGCTTCGCCCTTGTTTTGATATGCCTTAACTACAAACTCATCCATCATTTCAAGTGACTCCTGCATGTCAAGGTTTAACACTACTTCTTTACCTGAGTTAACAACTATATTCGGAATAATAATTTCTTGATATCCGATACTAGAAATTTTTAGTGTAATCCTTCCAACAGGAACATTGACTAACTTAAATCGGCCATTCACATCTGTTGCTGCACCAATAAAAGGATCACTATCTATTACTATAATTGTACCGCCTATTAATGGTAACCTACTATCTACATCTAGCACAGTACCCCTTACTGTTTGGGTTAATTCTTGACCGTAGGTGAAATTTAGAAACACTGTTAGGAGAAACCCTATTGCAATACTTTTTTTCATGATAAATATTCTTTGTTTAACTAATTATTAAACAAAAATCTATGAATCAGATTGGCTCTACAATATTGATATGCAAAATGAACGAAGATGTCTGCATATCACCGCTTTTCTTCTGTGAAATTTTTTGATGAAATTGGATTAAGAGTCGTTATTGATTTTTTGAAAAAAGGATTCTTTATAAGTCTCTGAAATAGGGATGATTTGATCAGCAATTCTTATTCTACTACGTTCTATTGAATCTATTTTATTTAAGGCTACCATGTAGGATTTATGTACTCTACAGACTAGGTTAGAAGGTATAATTTGTTCCAATGCTTTAAAATTTTGCAAAGTCATAATCTTTTTATTAACCGTATGTATTCTACGGTAGTCTCTCATTCCTTCAATATAAATAATGTCACTCAAGGTGATTTTTTCTAAACGATTCTCTGTTTTAATAAAAATGAAATCGAGTTGAGGATCAACTTTATGGATGGATAAGTTTTCTTCAGCTTTGTTTACTGCTTGTAAAAAACGCTCGAAAGTAAATGGTTTAAGTAAGTAATCCGTAACACTAAGTTCATACCCTTTTAGTGCATATTTTTGATAAGCAGTTGTAATAATAACTTGGCTTGTAATGGTTGTACTTTCAAGTAATTCTATACCGGATAACTCATCCATATTAATGTCTAAAAAAAGTAAATCTACTTTATTGGACTTTAAATAAGAAAGGCCTTCTAAGGCATTGTCGAAAGTTTCTGATAAGGTTAGGAAAGGGATTTTATTTACAAAATTTTGAGTTCGCTCTAGAGCTAGTGGTTCATCTTCAATAATTATGCAGCTATATTTTTCCATGTGAAATTGTCAATTGGACCTTATAAAGGTTATTTTCATTATTAACTAGTAATTCATGTTTGTGTGGGTAAATTAAATTTAATCTCTTTTCTATTAATTGATTCCCCAAGCCATTACTTTCTTGTTTCAGTTTTCTTAAAGGATCAGTTTTATTTTCACAAATCAGTTTTACAGTTTCTTGATCTATACATATGCTAATATTAATAGCGTTGTCTAGTTTTTTATTGGTGGTATGTTTAAAGGCGTTTTCGATAAATGGCAGGAAAATCATTGGGGCAATCATTTTACCCTCAGAATTACCAGTGACTGAAAAATTAATATAGTTGGAATTGGCTGTTCTT
>JAESTF010000185.1 GCA_016763795.1 Flavobacteriales bacterium | reverse complement strand
TTAGACATCTTTCTAGAATTTTGAACTTTTTCTAAATCCATTTCTAAAATTTCAGAAAGTTCTTCATCAGTTGGCTCTCTTTCCATTTGTTGCTCAAAAGCACTAGAAGCTCTGTTTATCTTTTGAATTTCACCTAAACGATTGTGTGGTAAACGAATCGTTCTTGAATTATCTGCAGCAGCCTTTAAGATACTTTGTCTAATCCACCAAACGGCATAAGAAATAAACTTAAACCCTTTTGTATGATCATATCTTTTAGCAGCTTCAATCAATCCTAAGTTACCTTCATTAATTAAATCTTCTAAAGTTAACCCTGTATTTTGATATTGTTTAGCAACACTAATTACAAATCTTAAATTTGCTCTAACTAATTTATTTAAAGCATGCTCATCACCATCTTTAATCTGCTGAGCTAAAGTAACTTCTTCATCAGCAGTAATCATTCCTTCACGAGATACTTCTTGTAAGTATTTTTCAAGAGATTTACTCTCTCTTTTCGTTATTTGTTGGGTAATTTTTAATTGTCTCATAATCTCTTTCTCTATATTTTCTTTAACACATCAAAAACTATGCTAAAGTTTTTTCTTGTTTTCTATCTATTTTGATAACGTAAATAAATAACAAATGTTTCCTAAATCATAAATTTTAACAGGTTTTAACATTTATTTAGCGTCATATTGTCATTTGATGGACAATATCTCACGTTGATTTATTTCATTTTTTTTATAATAACCTTATTTCCGTCACTTTTAACAGTCCAATCTTGATTAAAAACACCTTTAATATAACGGCTATAAAGTGCAAGTCGAACATTCCTATTTTTCATTTTTTCTTTTTCACTTTGTTCTCCTGTATATTCAAATAAATTAATATTTGGATGTTCAGTTTTATATTTACGTACAACATCTACAATGGTTGCCATAACTCTATAAACTTCACCTTTATTAGTAATGCTATATTCCTCTCCATCATACTCTTCATTAGTAACACCAAAAACAATAGTTGCGTTTAAGATATTATTTTGTTTTCTGCCAAAACGAACTTCATAAGTTACACCGCTACTTGTTGTAAAAGAATATACTGTTCCACTTTTAATTACGGGAGAAATAATATCGTATGGTTCTAAATTTTTTTCCAATGTTCTAAAATGCGAATATTCAAAAAAAAATAGCAATAAAAAAAATAATAATTAAACCATTTTAGTATTATTACACGAACGGTTAATTATTGTAGTGTATGGCAAAGTTTGGAAAATGGATAGGAGGTGGCTTAGGTTGGGCTGTTGGAGGTCCAATAGGAGCATTATTAGGGTTCGCATTAGGTTCTGTAATTGATCGAAAAAATGGTGGTGACGAGGAGGATTCTTTTTCAAAAAGAGCTTATCAGTCCACTCCAAATGATTTTGGAGCGAGTTTATTGGTACTAGTTGCTGCTGTGATGAAGGCTGATGGTAAGGTGTTGAAATCTGAATTAGAATATGTAAAAAGGTTTTTTTATAAACAGTTTGGTTCTGAAAAAACACAACAACATCTTTTAATGCTCCGTGAATTACTAAAAAAAGATATTCCGCTGCAAGATGTTTGTTTTCAAATTAAAACATATACAATGTATCCGGCTCGTTTACAATTAATGCATTTGTTGTTCGGTGTTGCAGCTGTAGATGGAGAAATTCATTCTTCAGAATTAAATGTAATACAGCAAATTTCAGGGTACTTGGGGATTAGGCAAGCAGATTATAGCTCAATAAAAGCAATGTTTTTAAAAGAAGTTGATGGTGACTATAAGATTTTAGAAATAAATAAAAATGTTACTGATGCTGAAGTAAAAAAAGCATACCGTAAAATGGCTATAAAGTATCATCCTGACAAAGTAAGTCACATGGGAGATGAATATAAAGAATCGGCAAGAGAGAAGTTTCAGAAGATGAAAGATGCTTATGAAAGCATTAAAAAACAAAGAGGGATGAAATAACTCTAATTCTCTTTTTTATAAAGTGGAAAAATTAAAGTGTTTGTTTTTAATGAATCTGGTAATTCTTGGGTAACTACAATGGAGTATAATTTAAAAATATTAAAGTCATATTTAGATTTTTGTGTTTTTTTAGGACCTTGTTTAGGTTCTAAATTGGTAGCAAAAGAACTTGTACTGACAACAGTTGCTAAAAGAGATAATATGACAATTTGAGCCTTCATAAGCTGGATTTCAGCTTCAAATATACATAATCATTTTAATTTATGATAAATCTTAACCGATTTTAACAAATTAACTGACAAATTAACAATGGTATAATTATAGATAACCTTAAACTTAGTTTGAGAAAAATAGAAAAAAATAAAATAGTAAATGCTTTTCTATATCCTGTATTATTCATATTGGTTATAGGATTGTCTCATCTGATTCAATTAGTTTTTGAACTGAATTTTACACATTATGGGGTTTATCCTAGAAGTATAAAAGGACTAATTGGCATAATTACATCACCTTTAATTCATGGAAGTTTTAATCATTTATTTAATAATGCTATTCCTATTTTTATTTTAGGATCTGCATTATTTTATTTTTATAAAGAAATCGCTTTTAAAGTAAGTGCCTGGGTATATTTGATGGTTGGAATTTGGACTTGGGTGTATGCTAGAGAAGCGTATCATATTGGTGCTAGTGGTGTTTTGTATGGGTTGTTTTCTTTTTTATTGGTAAGCGGGTTTATTAGAAAAAATATACAATTAATAGCACTCTCTTTTGCGGTCGTTTTTCTTTATGGGAGTTTAATTTGGGGAGTATTTCCTACTGATGTAAAAATATCATTCGAAGCGCATTTATGGGGGTTTTTATCAGGAATTATACTGGCATTTTATTACCGAAAAAAAGGTCCTCAAAAAATAGAATACCATTGGGAAGATGAAGAAGAAGATAAAAGTGCTTACTGGCTAGAAAAAGAGAAGGAAGAAGAACCTTTACAAAAAGTTAATTATATTTTTAAAGCCTCTCAAAAAAAAGAAAATCCTTCTGAATAATTCAGAAGGATTTATTATTATTATTAAAAATGAATCAGAGACTAAAACAATCTTTGTTCTCCCACTTTTTCATTAATAGCACCATTTCTTTTTGTAACGTTTGTCCTTTATCTTTAGTATACCATACCTGAAACTCTTTTTTTAATTCACTCATTTCCATTTTAGGATTAGCTTTATTTTCGTATAACCAATCTTGTAAATATTTAGGTCGTGGTCCCCAAGTACCTAGTTCATTTAAGTTTTCATCTAAACATATTAACTTAGGAATAGACATTCCTCCATTGGTTAAATATTGGTTCATTAAATCAATATTTTCATCCCTTAATAAAATTCTAAGATTAATATTCGGATTAGCTTCAGCAATTTGTGCAAATACAGGAATATTTTGTGCTGCATCTCCACACCAACTTTCTGTTAAAACGATCCATGTTAATTTATCATTTAAACAACTTACAGTATTTATTACATCTTTGGAAATAGGTGTTGTTTTTAAAATTCTTTTCATTCTTGAAAAGTTTAATTTTGTATAATTTACCATTGCCTCACTTTGGTCTTCTCCAGTAGACCTTCTGTTTTTAACTAATTGCTCTACCAATTGGTAAAGCTCTTCAAATGACATACTTTTGTCAATATCTTTTTGTGTTATCATAGATTAATTTTTTAGCAAAATTAAAGATATATAGATAATCAGATGTGATAAACATCATAAATGTAATCACATGGACAAAATAGAATTTAGAATAACAGCAGATGGATCGCATACTCTCTATGTTCCACATTTAGATGAAACCTATCATTCTAAACATGGTGCAATACAGGAAGCATTACATGTTTTTATAGGTGCAGGGTTTAATTATTTTAAGAAACCTCAATTGAAAATACTTGAAGTAGGTTTTGGAACAGGGTTAAATGCTTTTTTAACATATTAGAGTCAGAAAAAGTAGATGTTATAACTAACTACACAGGTATTGAGGCTTTTCCTTTGGATAACAATGTTGTTCAGCAACTTAATTATACGGATGAATTAAGTTTAAAAGATAAAGAAATAGAATTATTTGGTCAACTTCATAAAGTAGAATGGGAGAGCTATCAACAAATAACCAAAAATTTCACGTTGAATAAACTCAAAGTAGAATTAGGTAAATTTAATTCGATAGAAAAATTCGATATTGTTTATTTTGATGCTTTTGGACCACGAATACAACCAGAAATGTGGACACTTTCTATTTTTGAAGCAATATATAATTTATTATCGCAAGATGGAATTTTGGTAACTTATTGCGCTAAGGGCAGCGTTAAGAGAGCATTAAAAGAGGTCGGATTTAAGGTTGAATCATTGCCCGGACCTCCAGGGAAAAGGGAAATGACAAGAGCTGTGAAATTGTGAGTAATAGATATTGAATTATGAATTTTAAGTATGAACAAGAATCTACAAAATAAACTTGAAACGGCTTTAACAAATCAATCTGATAACAAAGGTTTAGTGAAGAAGTTGAAAAAATCTAAACCTAAAAAATTAGATAGTGTTGTACACCAACTGCACGAGGAAATTTTTGAAAAGATTGATTGTTTGGATTGTGCTAACTGCTGCAAAACAACAAGCCCTGCCATTTATGAGCGTGATATTGACAGATTGTCTAAACATTTAAAAATGAAACCTTCAAAACTTATTGAAGAGTATTTAGTGAAGGATTCAGATAATGATTATGTGTTTAAAACTGCTCCTTGTCCGTTTTTAGATTATGAAAACTATTGTACGGTTTACGAAAGTAGACCATTGGCATGTAGAGAATACCCACACACGAATCGTAAACGTTTTTATCAAGTATTAGACTTATCATTAACCAATACGTTGATTTGCCCTGCAGTATCTTCTATTTTTGAGGAGTTGAAAACTAAATTTTAAAATAGTTTACCCAATCAAAAAGATACAAGGTCGCTTTTGTAAGTTTATTTTAGTTTTTTTCCATTCTTCAATAGTTTTAGTGGTTATTTTTTCATTAGGCATTGTAATATCAACAGCAATACATAGTTTGGTGCTGTCAAAACAGTTTTTTATTAAATCTTCATAAACGTGCATATTACGGTAGGGTGTTTCTATAAAAAGCTGTGTTTGTTGTTTGTTTTTAACCAATCTTTCTAATTCTTTTAACTTACGCTTTCTTTCTTTTTGTTCTTTTGGTAAATAACCATTAAAACAAAAGCTTTGTCCGTTAA
>JAESTF010000184.1 GCA_016763795.1 Flavobacteriales bacterium | reverse complement strand
TTGTTATTGGACAACCTGCCAGAATTTATGAGCAAATGATAAGGGACGCTAGTGTTGAGTTAAAAGTTTCTGAAGATGAAGCGCGTAAATATTTACATAGTAATTATGCGATTAAAGCACGACCAGTTGATAAAAAAGAAAATTATATTAAACGCTGTGTAGGTCTGCCAGGAGATAAATTAGAGATTGTTGGTACTAAGCTAATGATAGATGATAAACTGGCTTACTTTGATGAAAATGCTCAATTTAATTATAATGTGGAGACTGATGGTACAGGGTTTAATCAGGATGCTTTACAAAAAAAGAAAATTACAACAGAAAATCTTATTTCTATAGATGATGGAATGTATGATAAATACATTGTAACGATGACTGATGCATCTGTTGAAAAAATGAAACAGTTTTCTCAGGTACTCTCAATAGATAAAAGAATTCAGCCCAAAGGATATGTAAGTTGGAGTTTGAATGCTATTTTTCCTAATGATAGCCAATATGATTGGACAGTTGATAATTTTGGGCCTATTTTAATCCCTAAAAAAGGAGCTACAGTTCAATTAACCACTAAAACATTACCACTGTATAGACGAATTATTAAGAATTATGAAGGTAATGATTTAAGGGTTAATGGTGATCAAATCTTTATTAATGGAGAAGTTGCCACTTCCTACACTTTTAAAATGGACTATTATTGGATGATGGGAGATAACCGTCATAACTCACAAGATTCTCGTTTTTGGGGATTTGTACCAGAAGATCATATTGTTGGAAAAGCAGTTTTTGTTTGGATGTCTTGGGATAGTCAACAAGGAGGGATTAGATGGGATAGATTGTTTACGTTAGTTGATTAATGAAAAATGATTAAAAAATAGCCAATTACATGAATGTAATTGGCTATTTTTTTTCTGAATGAAAAAAATAAAACTATATCTAATACAATGGCTTAAAGCAATGCTTTATGCATCAATAACAGTAGTTATTATTAAAACTTTTTTCTTTTGGATTTATGTGGTTCCAAGCACATCGATGGAGAAAACACTATTGCCTGGAGATTTAATTTTTGTAAATAAAATAAGTTACGGAATCCGTATTTCTGCAACAAAATTTTCGCCTTATTTTCGCTTTTTTAATACGTTGTTAGAAAGAGATGATATTGTAATATTTAACTATCCAATAGAAGATGAATTCTCGGTAAATAATCGATCTTTTTACGTTAAGCGTTGTGTTGGTTTACCAGGAGATACTTTGCAACTTAAAAATAAAAAAGTTTTTATTAATAGACATGAAATTCCTTTTCCTAAGAAAGTAGAGTTTAATTATAATGTGCATACGAATATTTATTTAACAAATGATACTTTGTTGAAATATGATATAACTGAAGGTGGGAGAGTAGGAGGTAAACAGTTTTGGCAGCTAACCTTGTCTGATTCTGCAAAAGAAGCACTAGAGAAAACGAATTATATAAGATCAATAAAGCCGTTAAAAATTAACCCCAATGGTTATGCTGATTATATATTTCCGTATTATAAAAATACAATTGGAATATCGATTATTTTGGAGAATTAGTTATTCCTAAAAAAGGGGCTTCTATTGTATTAGATACAAATAATATTCATCTTTATAAGCGAGTTATAGCAAAGTTTGAAGGAAATGAATTGGAATGGGACAGTACAATTTTTACAATTAATGGAGAAGTAGTTACTTCATATACTTTTAAAATGGATTATTATTTTATGATGGGAGATAATAGGCACAATAGCTCCGATTCTCGTTTTTGGGGATTTGTTCCTGAAGATCATATAGTTGGAAAAGCAACTGCTGTTTTAATGTCTGTTAATAAATCGCCAATTGCAAAACAAAAATATCGTTGGGATAGATTTTTTATGGGTATTGATTAAAACTTAATTTAATAAGCTGTATAATTCTTTTAGTTCCTCTTTTTTTTCAATATAACCTAAGTTGTCATAAGTATAAATCAGGTGCTGAATCAATCTTTTTATGATTGATAGATTAGAGCAGGGAGTGTAATGCTTTCCCTCAGGTTCAACCTTAAGTTGTTCCAAAAATTTATCGATATCATGAGTGCCAAAAACTGTTCCTTTATTAAATACATTCAAGTAGAATAAAACATCATTTGCATCTTCTGCATAAGCTAAAATAAAATGAGCAGGAATATCAACTCCATGCATAGGAATGTTTAGTTGGTGGCAAACTGAAAGGTAAACAATACCTAATGTAATAGGATTGCCTTTTTTTCTTTCGATGACATTGTTGATGTATGAATTTTTTGGAGAGTTGATGTTTTTTGTATTACCATAAAAACCATGTACACTAAAAATAACCTTATTTAGCACCTTAATTTTTTCAAGAGCGGTTAAGCTGTTATTTAGCTCTAACCAAACATCTTGTGTAATTTTTTTAATACAATCTGTTATTGTGTTCTCTTCTAGATCAGGATATTGATATTTTGCAATAATAATAGCACCATCAATTAAATTTTTCTCAGAATTTTTCCAATTAGACAATTTAATTTTAATGTTTTCAAATTGTAGATGATGTATTATATCTTCTATTCTAGTTTGAAGTAAGTGGTCAAAAGAATTTTCCCAAGCATTTTCTAAATGCGGGATAACTTCTCCTCCGTAAGATATTATCTTACCTCTAATATCGTCAAAAATAGTAGTATCAGGATCATCTAAAAGACTGATTAAAGCTTGCATTTCTTTGTTCGACATATTTCAAATATACGTTAGAAAGAAGCCGAAGGTTTTTGCGAACTGATGACTTATTAACGTTATTCTGTTAATTTACGTAATGTTTGTTCAATTAATTTGATTACAGAAAGCTTGTAGTTGTTACTTATCTCTCCAGAAAACCGGTTGGCAATTATAGCACAAATAGTACAGGCGTTATGACCTAAAACTCTAGATAACCCATATAAAGCAGATGTTTCCATTTCAAAATTAGTAATGAGTTGATTGTTATGATTGAAATCCCTAAGTTTTTCATTGAGCTGAGTTTCTCTAAGAGGAATTCGGAGGATTCTTCCTTGTGGCCCATAAAAACCTCCTGCAGTAGCTGTAATTCCAGCTGTACAGCCGTCTTTTAATAAATTGAATAATTGAGAGGAGCCTTTAACAAAGTAAGGTTGAGCAAATATCTTGTTGTAGTTTGTTTGCTCGTAAAATTGTTCTAAAAGTTCAATTTCATCAGAAGTTTGTTCGTAGTTGTAATAATTCATTAAGCCATCTAAACCCAAGCCATATTCAGAAATTAAAAATGAATCTACAGGAATGTCTTTTTGTAAAGCTCCTGAAGTGCCTAGTCTAATTATATTTAAGGAAGTGTGTTCTTCTTTAATTACTCTATTTTCTAGATCAATATTGACAAGAGCATCTAGTTCATTTATAACAATATCAAGATTGTCTGTTCCCATTCCAGTTGACATTACTGTTAATCGTTTTCCATTCAATATTCCTGTATGTGTTACAATTTCTCTATTAGAAACTTTATGCTCAATAGAGTCGAAATAATTTGAAATGATTTCAACTCTTCCAGGATCACCAACAACAATAATATCTTTTGAAATTTGGTGGGGGTGTAATTTTAGGTGATAAATACTGTTGTCAGGATTTAATATTAATTCGGAAGAAGCTATTTTTTTCATAGGTTGATTTTAAAGATCCAAATGTAAAATAAAAAGGAAACTAAGTTATTAATAATTCATTTTAATCTTATGCATGAATAATATTAAAAAATCTTATATTCGCAACAGAATAATAGTTTATTTTATGAAAAAAATAGGATTTATAATTTTGGCGGTTGTCATTTTTTCGTGTACGAAAACGCAATTTGATGATTTTGAAATGGGATCTGGTGATGCTGATTTTTCTAATTACATTGCGGTAGGAAACTCTTTAACTCAAGGATATCAGGATGGAGGGTTGCACAATGAACGTGGACAACAAGATAATTGTTATCCAGCAATTATTGCAAAGCAAATGGGAACTGAGTTTACTTTACCAACAATTACAGGGCAAGGTGATGGATACATGCATTTGGAGTATATAAATGGGGAAATTGAGGTAATAAAAGCTTATGACGATGGGATTACAACAAATCATCCTACAGCAATTAAAAATGATTTAGCATGGGAAACTTGGGGGGATACAACTAGACAATATAATAACATAGCTGTCTCAGGAATTAAATTGGTAAATTGTCTTTCAGGTGGAAGAAACACAACACTTAATTTTAATTTACTACAAAACACACTAAATCCTAATGGTAGGTTTCTAAATTTTGGAGATGCAGCAACACCAATTTCATATTTAGATCACATTAAAAAAAGTAATGCAACATTTTTCACTTGCTGGTTAGGGAATAATGATGTTTTGGCGTGGTCAACTGCTGGAGGTGATGATGAACCAGTAATTAATTCAAGCGGAATTTCTGTTCCAGGTCTTTTTGTATCCCAATTAACAGACTTCGAGGAATTTAGAAATAAATATGATTCTGTATTAGTAGCGTTTAAAAATATGGGAGCAAAAGGTGTTTGTGCAACGTTGCCAAACGTAACATCAATACCTTATTTTAATACAGTTACATTAGATGCAATTGGCGGAGATGTTTGGATTAGAGAGGGAGCAGATACAACTATAATTCGTTTAGCTACTGAAGATGATTTATTGTTGCTTACTGCTACTGATGAGTTAAAGAAGGGGTTAGGGAAAGTTCAGTCAAGACCTTTACCACACACAGTTGTTTTGGATAAGGATGAAATTTTAATTGTACAAACAAGAACGAATGAAATTAATGGAGCAATTAGAATGCTTGCAAACAAGTATAACTTTGCACTGGCTGATATGAATAGCTTTATGAAAACGTTAACGAATACAGGCTTAGGTTTTGATGGCGTTGATTTTTCTGCAACTTATATTGAAGGAGGAGTATTTTCTTTAGATGGCGTTCATCCAAATGGAAGAGGGTACGCAATTATAGCAAATGAATTTATACGTACAACTAATGAGTTTTATGGCTCTACTATTCCAACTGTAATTGTTGCGAACTACAGAGGTATAACTTTTCCTTAAAAAATAATTTAAACTAAATATATTAACTTTTAAAATTAAAAACTATGAAAAAAACCTTACTAACATTAATTGCAGTAGCATCAATGAGTTTTGCAATGGCTCAAAACTGTACGCCAGATCCACAATATACAACACCAGGTGTTTATCCTGATAGCGCCACAGGAATTCCGGTAGCAATTGTAGGTGTAGCTTATGATGAAACTATTACAGCTGTAACACCCGCAGATACATGTATAGTATTATTATTCCCTCCTTGTACAACGATACCAATAGATAGTGTTGTAATAGACCAGTTTGATGGGCTTCCAGCAGGATTTACTGTAGTTTCAGAAAACCAGTCAGGTTTAAATTTTGTTTTTCTTGGAGGGACATCTAGTTGTATGAGAGTTACAGGAACTGCTACTGCAGGTCAGGTAGGTTCTTATCCGTTAACAGTTTCTGGTTTGTCATGGGCACAAGTACTAGGAGTTGCAACATCACAACCGTTTAATGTTGATTATTACACATTAGAAGTTGTTCTATCGACAGGTATTGAAGGTCAGGTAGATGGTGATTTTGAAGTAAAACAAAATACTCCTAACCCGTTTAGTAATACATCTAATATTGAATTTTATTTAGAAAAAGAAAATGCTGTAAGCATTAGTATTTTCAATGTATTAGGTAAAGAAGTTTTGACTGAAGTAATTAATGCGTCAAAAGGAACAAATAACTATTTGTTGAATGCAAATGATTTTTCTAACGGAATATACTTTTACAATTTAACATCTTCAAATAAAACAATTACACAACGATTTATTGTAAATAAATAATCGAATTTCAAACTATAAAAATGAGAAGAATAATATTGTCATTATTATTGGGAGCACCTGCAATTACAATTGCAGGTGGTTTTCAATTAAACGTACAAGGTTTAAAAGCAATAGCTATGGGTGGGGCATTTACAGGTGTTGCTTCTGATGCAACAACTGTTTTTTTTAATCCCGCAGGGATGTCAAATTTACATGGACATAACTTTACTTTTGGTGTCAATATTATTGATCCACATGTTTCATTACAAACACCTGAAACAGCAAATATTGACCAAACTTCAGGAATAGGAACACCTTTTCACTTCTATTACTCTGGTCAGATTAATGAAAAATTAAATTTTGGTTTTTTAGTAAACAATCAGTTTGGCTCTTCATCTTCTTTTGAGGATAATTGGCAAGGAAGGAATATTATTCAGAATATATCTTTAAAAACATTTATGTTTCAGCCAACAATCTCTTATAAAATACATGATAAAATTAGCGTAGGTGCTGGGTTTGTTTATGCTTTAGGTAGTTTTTCTACAGAAAAAGCAGTACCGTTAGCATCTGGAACTACAGATGAAGGAAAAGCTCATTTAGAAGGTAATGGTGATGGTGTTGGTTTTAATATTGGTGTTTATTCTCAATTTTTAACATTGGGTGATGAAACAAAAAATACAAAATTTGCTATTGGATTAGATTACCGGTCTAAAATGCCAGTAGATTTAAGTAATGGTGAGGCTACTTTTACCAATATTCCAGTTTCTTTACAAGGAACTTTTCCTGCAAAAACAGGTTTTGTTTCTAAAATCACATTACCATCTGTTTTTACGGTTGGGTTAAGTATAAAACATACAATAGCAGAAAAATGGTCGTTAGAGTTTGCGTATGATATGAACCTAACAGGTTGGACTTCTTATGATACATTAGCTTTCGATTTTAAGAATAATGACACACCGGATTCAAAACAAATTCAAGATTGGGATAATGTGTTAACGCATAGATTAGGATTAGATTTTACTTATTTAGAAAAATACAGTGTAAGAATTGGACTATACCAAGACAACACACCTATGAAAGATAATTTAATTAGCCCGCATTTACCAGGCGTAACACAAGTTGCTACACAGCAGGGTTAGGTTATAAATTTAGTGATAAGGTTTCTATTGATTTTTCTTTTATTAGACAAAGTGCAAGTAGAGATGATGTAAGCTTAGCTCAATTTAAAGTTGAAGACGGAAATTATGTGCAACAAGGCGGAGAGAAAATACAAACGGGTGAATTTGCATATAAATTTAATCGTAAAGTTAATGTGTATGGTTTAGCAGTAAATATAAAATTTGGAGATAAGAAAAAGGAAGAAGCGCCATCTATAAACTAAGTAAGATGAAGAAATTAAACATATATCTTTTTATTGGTGTTACATTTTTATTTTCATCGTGTTCTAAAACAGAATTTGAGGAATATGAAAAAACAGATGGTACAGCAAATTTTTCTAATTATATTTCTGTAGGAAATTCTTTTACTCAAGGATTACAAGATGGAGGATTACATAATGAGTTTGGTCAACAAGATAATTCCTACCCTGCAATTATTGCTAAACAAATGGGGACCAGTTTTTTACAACCTTTAGTTTCAGGTGATGGCTCAGGATACTTCCACTTACAATATGTTAATGGAGAAATAGAAGTGATTAAAGCTTTTGATATAGATATTACAACAAATCATCCACTAGCGATTAATTATGATCCATCTTTTGAAAATTGGGTGAGTAATACCGTAAAGTATAATAATTTAGGTGTTGGAGGAATGAATGTGCGAAATGTAACTTCAGTGGGGGTAAATCAAGGTACAGATAAACCTCTTTTTCATGTCTTATTTGGGAGTAGTGCACCAGGAGTGTTAGCTTGGAATGGTGTTACTGGAGAACCAATTAGCCCTTTTGGTAGATTTTTGGAATGGGGATCATTTGGAAGTGAAGTTGAATACATTGATAATGTGATAGCTAGTGATGCAACATTTTTCACCAATTGGTTAGGTATAAATGATTTAATGAGTTGGACAAAAGAAGGAGGGGATGATGTTGGTGGATCTGCTGTTTTAACAGATATTAATGAATTTAGAACTAAATATGATACTGTTTTAGATGCTTTTCAAACAATGGGAGCACAAGGAGTATGTGCTACAGTTCATGATATAATGGAAACCCCATATTTTACAACAATTACATTAGATGTTTTAGGAAAAGATATTTGGATTAAAGAAGGTGCAGATACAACCGTAATTAGAAAGGCTACAGATGAAGATTTAATATTATTAACAGCAAAAGATGTGTTGGGAGATGGAATAGGTCTAATTCAATCAGATCCATTACCTCATACAGTAGTTTTAGATAAGGATGAAGTTCTTATTGCTAAAAATTATTTAAATAGTATAAATAGTGAAATTAGGAATTCAGCTGCTGCTCATGGGTATGCAATTGTAGATATGCATGCATTTATGCATAAGCTAACTTCTGGATTAAATTTTGATGGTGTTGCTTATAATACAGAATATATAGCAGGTGGAGCATATTCGTTAGATGGTCTTCATCCTAATGGAAGAGGTTATGCAATGATTGCAAATGAATTTATTAGAACAATTAATGCAAACTTCGAATCAAGCTTACAATCTGTAAGTATTGGCAGTTATAGAGGAATTACTTTTCCATAAATATATTTTATAGGGTTGGATAGCTTTATCCTTTCCTAGGTTAAGCTCATGCCTTTTCTAAAAGAAGATAATGTTGATTGCAATAATAAAAAACTGTCAATTCGAGTGCTTTTAGGAACTAAAAAAG
>JAESTF010000374.1 GCA_016763795.1 Flavobacteriales bacterium | reverse complement strand
GCATGAGTACCAGGTGTCGATGATTTGGTCGTCGAAGAGCGAGAGCGAATCGTCGGCGTGCTTAGATTGATGGATCAGGTTGCGCATGCGATCGTTGCAGGCATCGACATCGCGCATGGTGCCGCCCGTGCGGGCGACGCCGCCTTGGTTGGTGATGACAACGATGCGGTAGCCTGCATCTTTGAGAGCGTGGAGTGCTTCGATGACGCCGGGGAAGAGCAGCGAGAACTCGGGCTTGAGCAGGTCGCCCCACTTGACATTTTCCCATGCCGCGTCTGGCAGATCGGCGTTGGGGTTGATGGTGTCATCGCGATCGAGGAAGATCGCCGGGCGAGGGGGAGCAGGGCGATCAGAATGTCCATTTGCAGGCATAGAGAGAGGGTATGCGGCGGCGAGGGAGAGTTTTTGAATCAACAAGGGAATAGGGTTGCAATTTGGGAAGTTGTATATACACTATGAGTATGGCCAAACGAACGAATCCATCACAAAGCCAGATTGAAGCGATCGCTTCCGAGCTGGGAAAAACATGCATCGGCGTGCGCGTTCGGCTGATGGCGCGCCAGGTCTCGGGGATCTACGAGCAGCAGATCCGCGAGAGCACACTGACGATCGGGCAGATGAACATGCTCACCGCGATGATCAATATCGGCGTCGAGCACGCGTGTGCGAGCAAGCTCAGCGGGGCGTTGTGCATGGAGAAATCGACGGTCAGCCGAAACCTTGACAAAATGGAATCGCAAGGCTGGATCCGCCGAAACGAACCAACCCAAGGGCGACTCGAAACGCTCTCGGTGACCGCCAGCGGGCGCAAGGTGTACGCCAAAGCCTATCCCGGTTGGAGCAAGGCCCAGCAGATGGTTGTAGACGAACTCGGCGACGAGCTCGTATCAGCGATCATGCAGGGTGTCGCGATCGGGGCACGAAAGTAGAGCATTCAACAGAGCCGGGCAGGGTTGCTGTGGCTCACCAGAGTTGTATATACAACAAGAAAAGAGCGGGTTATGGAAAGTCTTCAAGAAATACAAACAGCCGATACGCATACCCAAATGGCGGGCAGGGTACCGATCCGGATCGGGCACGGCGATTCGAAATCGATCAGCATGGATCGGCTACGTGAGATGTGTATCCAGGCTGGCGCCGATGATGTCGGGTTCGTCGAGATTGATCGAGCGGGGATCGAAGAGGAACGCAACGGTGCGCTCGAGGCGTACCCTCGCGCCAAGACATTCATTAGCTTTGTGTGCCGGGTGAATCGTGAAAACATGCGGACGCCGATGCGGTCGGTATCGAATCTTGAGTTTCATCATGTGGCTGACAAGGTCAACGAGGTCGGGCGAAAGCTTGTGTCGATGCTTGAGCGAGAAGGGATCGGTGCGATCAACCCATCGCATGGTTTTCCGATGGAAGCGGACCGTTGGCCCGGACGGATGTGGGTGGTGAGCCATAAGTTGATCGCCCAAGAAGCGGGGATGGGCGTGATGGGGATTCATCGCTTGGTGATTCATCCCAAGTTTGGCAATCACATTCTGCTGGGCACCGTAATCATGGAAGCGCAGGTTGAGGAGCATGCGCAGCCAATCGATTTTAATCCGTGTTTGGAGTGCAAGCTCTGCGTGGCTGCGTGCCCGACCGGGGCGGTGAAATCCAACGGCGACTTTGATTTCGCGGCGTGCTATACGCACAACTACCGCGAGTTCATGGGCGGGTTTGGCGACTGGGTCGAGGGGATCGCGTCGTCGAAGAGTGCGAAGGATTACCGCAGCAAGTACACCGATTCTGAAACCACTTCGATGTGGCAGTCGCTCGGGTGGGGCCCGAACTACAAGGCGGCGTACTGCATGTCGGTGTGCCCGGCGGGCGACGATGTGATCGGGCCGTTCTTGGAGAGCAAGAAGCAGTATGTGGCCGAGGTGCTCAAGCCGTTGCAGAAGAAGGAGGAGGTGGTGTATGTGATTGAGGGCTCGGACGCCCAGGGGCATGTCGCCAAGCGGTTCAGGAACAAGAAGGCAAAGGTTGTTGGGTCTGGGTTGCGCCCGCGAGACGCGAAGACTTTTTATCAGGCGCTGCCTTGGCTTTTTCAGCGGGATCAATCCTACGGGTTTGATTGTGTGTACCACTTTACGATTATCGATAAGAACAAAGAAGCACACAAGGCGACGATCACCATTCGAGAGAAAACGCTCGATGTGCAAGATGGATTGCACGGCGAGCCGACGATCCGACTCGTTGCCAGCGAGGCGGCGTGGATCGGGTTTGTCCGCAAAGAGCGATCGTTGTTGCGCGGCTTGTTAACACGAGGGATCAAGATCAAAGGAGATCCCAGGCTGATGCTTCGGTTTGGGCTCTGCTTCCCATCATGAGTATTCAGATATATTAAGTTTTATGACTATATTTGCAACTCGCACCCGAGGCTTTGGTAGACCGGTGCATGGAAGATGGGAATCGGAAACACTGGGTGTATCGCTTTGCGCAGATCCGCCCCGGCGAGCTGGCGATGGTGCTGCGGTGCGGTGCGTGCTTTTTTTTTCTGCTCTTCGGATATTTCCTGCTCCGCCCATTGCGTGAGGCGATGGGCGTAGAGCGATCGATGCGCGATCTGCGTTGGCTCTTTGTGGTGACCTGCATTGTGTCGCTGGGGTTCACGCTCGGGTTTGGCGGATTGGTTTCCAAGCTCAAGGGTCGGCGGTTTATCCCCATCGCGTTTCGATCGGTGATGGCGTGCCTGGTTGTGTTTATTGTGCTGATGCAGTTGCCGATAGGTGATGACGCTCGGCTGTATGTCGGCTATGTGTTTTATGTATGGCTCAGTGTGATCAACCTGCTGATGATGAGCATCTTCTGGGCGATGATGGCTGATGTCTGGTCGCTCGGGCAAGGCAAGCGGCTCTTCGCTGCGGTCGGTGTTGGCGGGACGCTCGGCGCACTGCTCGGATCGAACTTTGTGTGGTGGCTCGCAGAATCGATCAGTCCTGCGATTCAGATGGGCATCGCGATCGTGATGTTCGAGTGTGTCGTACGGATAGTTCGGCAGATTGATCGCGCTGTTGTACGCACGCGGGATCAATCTCTCGAGCAAGTACAATCTATGAACGATGTGGGCGGGCAATGGGCCGATGGTGCCAAAGCGATTGCGGGTTCGCCCTACCTGCTTGGGATCGGTTTGTACATCATGCTTCTAGCGGTGAGCAACACGCTGATCTATTTCACGCAAGCCAATCTTGTGTCTGACGCATCCGATGAGCTCAACACACGCATCGCGCTCTTTGCCCAGCTCGATATGTGGACACAGCTCGCGACGCTGTTTGTGCAGTTGTTTGCGACGGCACATCTTATCAAACGCCTTGGGATCGGGGTCACGCTGGCGATCTTGCCGATTGTTACGGTTGTTGGATTCGCTGCAATGGCATGGGTCCAAAGCCGCCCGGGCGTTGAGCCTTGGCAAATCTTTGGTGTATTCGCGGCGTTCAGCGCGATCCATCGGGCAACACGGTATGCCGTCATCCGCCCGGCGCGCGGGACACTCTTTAGTGTTGTTCCTACAGCGATTAAGTTTAAAGCAAAGCCGATCGTTGATGTATTTATGTATCGCGGCGGCGATGTGCTCGGTGTCCGCGTCGAAGCGTTGATCGCTGGTGCCGGCTTAGGAATGGCGGGTATGGCAATGACGGCTGTGCCCCTGGCGGTTTTCTGGGGCGGTCTTTCGATCGCGCTCGCCGTGGCTCAGCAACGAAAATCGCATCCGAATGAATATGGAATCGAAGAACAAGGAACCTACACCGGACGCGAGGCGTCTATGAAACAGGAGAACTGATATGACAGACAGCACAGACACAACACGGCGTGTTTTCATCGGGCAAGCCGGGGCGATCACGCTTGGTACCGCCATGGCATCGAGCGCTCTTGGAGGCATGGTGTTTGCCAAGCCGACCAAGAAGATGAAGATACTCATGCTCGGTGGGACCGGATTC
>JAESTF010000183.1 GCA_016763795.1 Flavobacteriales bacterium | reverse complement strand
TTTAGATGACCATTTGAAAGGTGGTGCAAAGTCGTTTGTCAATAAGTTTAAATCAAATAAATCCGAATTTGTTCAAAATATGTATTTGCTGTTTGAAAATCGAGAACGTTGATGTTTGGTTGCTTACCGCTAACGCGATATAAAATATGTTGTTAAACGAAATTACATATTTTCAAGTAGAAATTCAAATTAACTCGGTACCGGAAAAGCCAACATTTCTCCCATACCTAAAGTAAATAGCCAACTTCCATATAGAGCATGTTCAATAGATGTTAATAGTAACGATTTGCTCTTGTGGTAAGTAAAAGCAAACAAAAAACCACCTACTAAAGTAAGCACAGAAACTAACATGTTGTGAAAAGCAATGTGAGCAAAAGAAAAAATAAGTGCATTAACTATAATTAAGACACTTACATTTTTTAAAATAGGATGATAACGATTAAAGAAAAAAGTACGGTATAAAAATTCCTGTGGATATACTGAAAATATGGAATAAAATAAAGAAACAGTTATCCACATTACCCAATTTTTTTTGAGCACAATAAATAAGTTTTCATTGTTTAAAAAGTACATTATTAGGGATGAAAAAATAATGGTGATTAAAAATAGGGTTAGAATACGTTTACTGTGCTCTTTTATAGTTATAAAATATAATGATTTTAATGTAATTAGTTTCTGTTTTATACTGATGTAAATACAATAAATTATAGCCAATAATATTGGTATGATTTTAAAAATAGGATGGATATCTAGCGCCAATAAAAAAGGCATTAGTACAAATAAAATTATGAGTTCACCAATTAAATAAGTGGTTTTTCTAGTCATTAATGAACTACTTTTTTTGTAATTTGGAAAGAAGGAGAACTGATAATTAAGGTGTAAATTCCAGTAGATATGTCTTTTAAATCCAACTGTTCAATTTTATAATTTATTGTTTTTTCGAGTACTATTTCTCCAACAATATTAATGAGCTGAAGAGTAGTGTTCTCTAGTGGTAAATTCCCTAAATTAATGGTTAATTGCTCTTTAGCAGGATTGGGGTAAACTTGTATCCTACTAATTGTAGTTGAAGATTCAATTCCAACATCAAATTGATGAGCTACAGCAAAATATAAAGAAGCACCAATGGTTGCTTGTGTAATTTCATATACATAATTTACATCCATATTCCCAATATTGTCTGTTGGAGTATGTGGATGAGGTGATTGATTTTTTTCAAATAAACCAGTAATTATATTTTCGTTTGCCTGAAAAGGCATATAATCGGATGAATAAGCGAAAGATATTTCGGTAAGCAAGCTAGAGTACAAGGATACGCAGGTTGCTAATGTGTCGGTACAGGCAGCAGAAGCAGCATTGGATAGGGTTGGGTTACTTTGGTCTCGCTCACAAACAATGGTGTTATTAGTCATGCCATTTACACCACCAACCTCGTCAATATTAAAAACCAATTTAATATCCATATTTTGCGGAATTACAGTGTTATTAACATAGTAAGAACTTCCTACTAAGCCTGCTTCTTCAACAGTAAAATGAATAAATTTAATTGAATATTCAGTATTTACGTTTTTCAAAAGGCGAGCAGTTTCTAAAATTATACTAGTGCCACTTCCATTATCATTAGTACCTGTTCCTGATTTGGTATCGTAATGCCCATCAATAATTAAATAAGTAGTAGGAAACTGAGTGCCTAATTTGGTTACAATTAAGTTGTAAACTTCAAACCCACCATAATTGAGTGTATCTATTTCAATATCTGTATAACCGTAGTTGTTATATTTATTAATTAACCAGTTTAAGGTGTTGTTTAGTGCTGCGGTTCCAGGTTCCTTAATGCCTAAATTTTCAAACTCAATTAAATTGTTGTAGACACTATCCGAAGAATAAGAGTTAACAATATCACCATAAAAATTGTTATAGGTTTGAGCAAACGTTAAATTACTAATAAAGAGAATGGTAATTACTATGTATCGTTTTAATGCTTTCAAAAGATGAAGTTTAAGGCTGTTAAATTAAGTAAACTCCTATAAATAATAGACTTTAATTTTTTAAAAGGTAATATCAATTAGGTTAAGAAATGAAAGAATCTTATGTCTTACAATCGTTTTTTGCTATATTTACAATCCTTGAAAAAAAGACAAAGAATGGCAGAAGTAATGGAGAAAAAAGGTAAGGTAACAAAAGATATAACTGTTGAAGCTTTTAGGTTAATGAGCACCGCAAAAGCATTAACTGAATTGTATGAAGAAAATAAAGCTGTTTGTTCAAAATATGTTCATGCCACTTCAAGAGGGCATGAAGCTATCCAAATAGCTTGTGGATTACAATTAAAACCACAAGATTTTGTATTCCCGTATTATCGTGATGATAGTATTTTATTAAGCATTGGAATGACTCCATTTCAATTAATGTTACAAGTTTTAGCCAAGCGAAATGATCCATTTTCTGGAGGAAGAACCTATTATTCTCATCCAAGTTTAAAGGATAATGATAAACCAAAAATTCCACACCAAAGTTCAGCAACTGGTATGCAGGCAATTCCTGCAACGGGTGTTGCTATGGGAATTCAATATAAAGAGAAACAAGGATTAGCTGAAGATTACAATGGAGAAAATCCTGTTGTAGTTTGTAGTCTAGGAGATGCTTCTTGTACCGAAGGAGAAGTTTCAGAAGCTTTTCAGATGGCAGTGTTAAAAAAGATGCCAATTATATATTTGGTGCAAGATAATGAATGGGATATTTCTGCTTATGCAGATGAATTTAGAGCTCAGGATATCACTCATTTTGCAAAAGGGTTTAAAGGGTTGGAAGTACGAACCATTGATGGAACTAACTTTTCTGAATCTTATGAAACTTTTAATGAAGTGCTAGCAATTGTTCGTAAAGAAAGAAGACCATTTCTTATTCATGCAAAAGTTCCTTTATTAAACCATCATACTTCAGGAGTTCGTATGGATATGTATCGGGATGATTTAGAGGAACAGCAAAAAAGAGATCCATTTCCAAAATTAATTACAGCATTAAAAGGCTTAGGTATTGGTGATAAAGAGATTCAGACAATACAAGATGATACAAAAGAGTTAGTTCAGAAAGATTACGAATTAGCTTTAAAAGAGGAAGATCCAAGACCAGAAGATTTAACATTACACCATTTTGCTCCAACACCAATTACAGAAGAAAAAGGAGAAAGAGAACCCGTGGGAAAAGAAAAAACGGTAATGGTTGATTCTGCTCTGTTTGCAATAAGAGAAATTATGAGCAAGCATCCTGAAAGTTTATTGTACGGACAAGATGTAGGTGCGAGAATAGGTGGAGTATTTAGAGAAGCAGCAACATTAGCACAGCAGTTTGGCGGAGATAGGGTTTTTAACACTCCAATACAAGAAGCATTTATCGTTGGTAGTACAGTTGGTATGGCTGCAGTTGGTTTAAAACCAATAGTTGAGGTTCAGTTTGCCGATTATATTTGGCCAGGACTTAACCAATTATTCACAGAAGTGAGTCGTTCTTACTATTTATCTAACGGAAAATGGGCTGTTGGTATGATTTTAAGGGTTCCGATTGGAGCTTACGGTTCAGGAGGTCCTTATCACTCTTCAAGTGTAGAATCTGTAGTAACACAAATTAGAGGAGTAAAAGTTGCTTATCCATCAACGGGAGCTGATTTAAAAGGATTAATGAAAGCTGCCTATTACGATCCAAACCCAGTTGTAATATTAGAACACAAAGGTTTGTATTGGAGTAAAATAAAAGGAACAGAAGGAGCAATGACTATTGAGCCTGATGAAGATTATGTGATTCCATTTGGAAAAGCGCGTACAGTTATTGAAGCTGATACCTCTAAAATTAAGAATGGAGAAAGTGCTGTAATTATTACTTACGGTAGAGGGGTTTATTGGAGTTTAGAAGCGGCAAAACAGTTTAAAGGTCAAATAGAAATTATTGATTTACGAACCTTAAATCCGATAGATGAAGATGCTATGTATTCAGCAACTAAAAGACACAATAAAGTAATGTTAGTTACAGAAGAATCTATCGAAAATTCATTTACACTTGGTTTGGCTGCTCGTATTCAGAAGAATTGTTTTCAAGATTTAGATGCGCCAATAGAAATTGTTGGGTCTATTGATACGCCTGCAATACCTCTAAACTCTATTTTAGAAGCTACTTTATTACCAAGTGGAGATAAGGTTGCTGAAGCTATAAAAAACTTGTTAAGCTATTAATTTACTTTAGGATATAGAATGAATAATAGTAGAAAATTTTCAATAATTATTTTATGCGTATTGTGTTTCAATACATTTTTATTTGCAGATAAGAAATCAGAAACGGATAGTTTGAGGGTGGCATATAAAAATGCGAGAAGTCAAGATGATAAACTTTCTTCTCTTAATAAATTGTGTCATATTACTAAGTATTCAGATTTTCAGGCAGCTCTTATTTATGGACAAAAAGGAATCGCGTTAGCTCAAAAATTAAATGACTTAGAAACGGAAGCTAAAATCCATAATAACTTAGGATTAGGATATAAAGATCAAGCTAATTTTGAAGAATCATTTAAGCAGTATACAATAGCGTTAGACTTATATAAAGAATTAGATGATGAAGAAATGCAGGGTGTTATGTATAATAATTTTGGGTTGTTATATCATGGAGAAAACAATTATGCAGAGGAACTAACCTACCATCATAAGGCACTTGATGTTTTTGATCGAAATAATCTATTATCAAGACAAGCAATGTCTTATGTTAATATTGGGCGTGTTTATATAACTAAAAAGGATTATAAAAAAGGAGCTGATTATTTTGTGAAGTCTTATAAGATTTATGATGAATTAAACGATGATAAGAGAGTCGTAACATGCTTAAACAATATTGCTTCAGTTTATCTGTATTCGGAAGAACTTGAACTCTCTAGCTTTTATTTTGATAAAAATTTAGAGTTATTAGAAACGTTAGAGGGTGTAGATAGAAGTAAAGCAATGGTTTTATACAATTCATCAGGAGTACTAATCTCGCTTAAGAAGTACAAAGAAGCAGAAGAGAGATTAATGAAATCATTGGCATTATGTGAGAGCTTCGAGAATAAAGAGAGTTTAGCTATATGTTATCATAATTTTGGGAATTTATATTTAGCACAGGAGGATTATGAAAAAGCAAAAACAAAGTATTTAAAATCGTTTGAATTATCGGTAAAAACTAAAATCAAAGAATTAGAAATTGAAAATTATAAAAAATTAGCAATTGTTTATGAGCATACTAATTCATATAAAGAAGCATACATTAACTATAAAAAATACTTTTCAATAAAAGACTCTATTTTTAATAAACAAATTGAGCAGGTAAACGAGGTAGAGAGAAAATACATTGAAGAAAAATCTGCTCGTGAATTAGAAGTAATTAACGTTGCAAAACAAAAAGAAGAACATCAATCAGATATTATTAAAATAGTAGGTAGTGCTATTATTCTTGTTTTATTTATGATAATATTATCTATTGTAGTTAAATATAGAGATAAGAAAAAATCTAATTTATTATTAGGGGAAAAGAATAAAGAAATAACGGATAGTATTCAATATGCCAAGCGTATCCAAAATGCAGTTTTACCTTCAAATAAAGTGGTTGCTGAAAATTTAAAAGAATCTTTTATTCTATACAAACCCAAAGATATCGTAGCAGGAGATTTTTATTGGATGGAGTCAATAGCATCGACAAACAATAATAAAGAACAAATTGTATTGTTTGCAGCAGCAGATTGTACAGGTCATGGAGTGCCAGGAGCTATGGTAAGTGTTGTTTGTAATAATGCATTAAACCGAAGTGTTAGAGAACATGGATTAACAGATCCGGGAGAAATACTAGACAAAGCAAGAGAAATAGTAATACAAGAATTTGAGAAGAGTGATGAAGTAGTACAAGATGGAATGGACATTGCGCTTTGTAGTATTGAAGGTAATACCTTAAAATATGCAGGAGCTCATAATCCATTGTGGATTATTAGAAAAGGAGAGATTTTAGAAACTAAAGCTGATAAACAACCTATTGGGCAATTTGATCATCCACAACCTTATACCACTCACACCATTGAACTGCAAAAAGAAGATACTATTTATATTTTTTCTGATGGTTATGTAGATCAATTTGGAGGAGAAAAAGGGAAGAAGTTTAAAACAAGAGCTTTTAAAGAATTGTTATTATCTGTACAAAATAAATCGATGGAAGAGCAAAAGCAGATTGTTGATGAAGTTTTTGAGACTTGGAAGGGAGACTTAGAGCAGATAGATGATGTTTGTATTATTGGCTTTAGATTGTAATTTAGCTACTCGTATTCAAGAGAATTGAGATGCTCCGGTTGAAATTATTGGCTCTATCGATACGCCTGCAATACCTTTAAACTGAATTTTAGAGGCTACTTTATTACCTAATGGAGACAAAGTTTCTGATGCGATTGGTAAGTTGTTGAAATATTAATCTTTCCTAAAGAAGTGAAATATTCCCAATCTGGGATAAAGGGGGTAGCCATTTTTTGTGTGTGTACCCTATATTATATATGTTTTTTTGAATTGGCATACATCTTTCTTTTCTGATTGTTGTAACATTTTTTAATGATTTAATCCTAGTTAGGCCTTAATGATAGAGTTATTCAACTAGACCTAGTTTTCGGATGATTTTATATCCTACAACTATGAAAGAAATAATAGCTAAAGAATTTAAAAAAGACTATAATTTACAACTTGCTGAATGGACTAAGGACGCATGGCATATTAATCGTGAATCACCTAAAAAATCAATAGAGTTAGCTACTAAAGCATTAGATCTTAGTATAGAAATTGAGAATAGACGATATGAAGCTATTAGTAAATTTATAATAGGAACTGCTCAAGTTTGGATTTCAAAGTATGAGTTATCTATAAAAAATATTCACGAAGCTAAATCATTTTTTAAAAATGCAAACGATTTTTTGTATTGTTCAAAATGTGCTTATAGTCTTGGCTCATGTTATTATTACTTATCAAATTTTAAAGAAAGTTTAAAGTGTTTTTTTGAAAGCCTATATCTTAGTGAAAAAATAAACTATGTAATTGGTCAAGCAGATGCATACAACGGTATAGGTAGTGTTTATTACGAGGTTGAAAATTATACAGAAGCATTAAGTACACTGCAGAAAAGTTACTTATTATTAGATGAACAGAATGCTGATCATATTAAAGTAAAGGTACTTCATGGATTGGGTGAAGCAACTTTTCATTTAAAAGATTATAAACAAGCTCAAAAGTATTATGAAGAGTGTTTCACCTTAAGTAATAAAAAGGGATACCACCAAGTATTAATTCATGCAAATGAGGGATTAACAAGGATATATATAAAAAAAGGAAATATTGATAAAGCACATTTACATGTCGATCTAGCAATTGAAACTGCGAAAAAAATAGAATTTAAAATAGGGTTAGCGACTAATTTGTTGCTGAAAGGGGAGTTGTTTTTAGAGGCTAAAGATGAGAATACTGCGCTTAAATATTTTTATGAAGCCATTCAGGTGGCAGAGGAAATTGAGAATATTGATGTCCGATGTTTGTTTCACAAAACAATGTCAACCTATTATGAGCAAAAGGGAAACTATAAAACCTCGATTAGTCACTATAAGCAATTTCATACTTTTAAAAGTAGATTAAATAAGCAAAAACATGGTTTACATCTTCAAAGTCTTCAAATAAAAATAAACTTAGAACGTGTTGAAAAAGAAAATGAAATATATAAGGTTAAGAATAAAGAACTCAAATATCGAACGGATTATCTTAAGAAATCCAATCAAAGAATACAGACAATAGGAGAGCTAGGTCAGGATATAGCTTCTAAATTAGATTTAGAGGAGTTGTTAAACCTAATTTATACTCAAATAAATACGTTGATGAGTGCTGATGTTTTTTATATAGGTATTCATAATGTTAAAAAAGAGCTAATCAAATTTCCGTTTTACATCAAAGCAAATAAAAGAATTCATAATGTTGAAATACCGATGAGTCATACTGGAAAATTTACCGTTTGGTGTATAAGGAATGAAAAGGAACTTGTTTTAAATGATATTAAAAAAGAAGCTTCTAAATACATTACTCTAATGGATTCTCAAAAGGATGATTTATTGCCTTTGTCAGTACTTATTGTTCCAATTAAAATTAAGGGTAGAATCATGGGGGTTATAGGGGTGCATAGTTTTGAAAAAAATAGTTATACTAAAGATAAAGTTGATATTTTAAAAGCACTTGGAGCATATGTATCAATAGCTTTAGAAAATGCAAAAATTTATAAAAGAATTAATGATTTATATGTTTTAATTGAGAATAAGAATAAGGAAATTACTGATAGTATAACATATGCTAAACGGATTCAAAACGCTATTTTTCCTCCTGCTAAAGTGGTGAAAGAGTTCTTGGAAGAGTCTTTTATTTTATACAAACCGAAAGATATTGTTGCAGGTGACTTTTATTGGTTAGAACACAAGGATGGAAAAGTATTATTTGCAGTAGCTGACTGTACTGGTCATGGAGTTCCTGGAGCTATGGTAAGTGTTGTGTGTAACAATGCATTAAATCGATCGGTTCGTGAATATGGAATGATAGGTCCTGGTGAAATTTTAACAAAAACAAGAGAAATTGTTGTTCAAGAATTTGGAAGATCAGATGAGGATGTTAAAGATGGGATGGATATTGCATTATGTTCTTTAGAAGGAAAAACTTTAGAGTATGCTGGAGCTCATAATCCACTTTGGGTAATTAGAAAAGGAGAGATTTTAGAAACTAAAGCCGATAAACAACCTATTGGGCAATTTGATAATCTAAAACCATATATTACACATTCTTTTGAGTTACAAAAAGCTGACAGTATTTATATTTTTTCTGATGGATACGTAGATCAGTTTGGAGGAGAAAAGGGAAAGAAATTTAAATCTAGAGC
>JAESTF010000182.1 GCA_016763795.1 Flavobacteriales bacterium | reverse complement strand
GAAGAAGAACGAGAGCTAACCGTTATGCTTTTAGTTGATGTAAGTGGGTCAAAAGAATTTGGAACACAACATAAAACAAAACAAGAACTAGCTACTGAAATATGTGCTGTATTGGCATTTTCAGCAATTAATAATAATGATAAGGTTGGGGTTATTTTCTTTTCAGATAAAATAGAAAAATTTATTCCTCCTAAAAAAGGAAGAAGCCATATTTTAATGATTATTAGAGATTTAATTGATTTTGAACCTGAAAGTAAAGGAACAGATATTTCTATGGCGTTAAAGTATTTTAACAATGTAATTAAAAAACGTTGTACTGCTTTTTTATTATCAGATTTTGTTTGTCATACTAATTTTGAAAATGCCATTAAAATAGCCAACAGAAAACATGATTTAATTGCTTTACGCTTGTATGATAGAGCGGAAGAAGAATTACCAAACATTGGTTTGGTTCCGATGCTTGATGCTGAAACTAATTCAGTTCAATGGGTAAATACTTCGAGCAAAACAGTTCAAAAAGAGTATAAAATTGAAGGATTAAAACGTAAGGGTTATTTAAAAAGCACTTTCAAAAAAGGGGGAATAGATAATACTAATATTGGAACACACGAAGATTACGTAAAGCCACTAATGGCATTATTTAAAAGAAGAGGAGCAAAGTAATTATGAAAAAACTACTCTACATGATCATTTTTCTATTTGGAAGTTTTGGACTTTCAGCTCAAACTGTTGATGTAAATGCTTCTATTGACACTAATTTTTTACTAATTGGAGAACAGACTCAAATTGAATTAAAAGTTCAATATCGTTTAGATGGAGATCCTGTTAGTGTTCAATTTCCTGAATTATCAGATACAATAAGTGAGTTTATAGAAATTGTTTACACCTCTAAGATTGATACTATTTATCCCGATGCAACCGACCTTTCTGTTGTAGAACAAATTCAAAAAATAACCATTACTTCATTTGATTCTGGGTCGTATGAAATTCCTTATTTTGAATTTCAAATTAATGATGGTCTCTTCCAAACAGGACCTTTACATATAGAGGTAAGACCTATGGAAGTGGATACTTCAAAAGCAATTTTCGATATTAAAGGGCCTATAGAAGAACCTTTTTCTATTCTTGATTGGGCTAAAGAAAACTGGATATGGATAACAATTATTTTAGTACTATTAATTGGAGCTATTATTTTAATCTACTACTTAAAAAATAGACCAGAAAAGGTTCTCGAAGAAATTAAGCCAGACATTCCTCCTCATATTATTAGTTTGAAAAAACTACAAAGACTTAAAGATGATCAACTCTGGCAAGGCGGAAAAATAAAAATGCATCATAGTAAAATTTCTGAAATTATTCGAGACTACATTGAAAAACGATACCAAGTACATGCATTAGAAAATACGACAGATGAAATAATGCAAAGCTTACGATTCCATAGTATCCAACCAGATTTATTAACTAAATTAAATCAAGTGCTAATGTTAGCTGATTTGGTGAAATTTGCAAAAGAGAAACCATTAGCAAACGAAAATGATATGAGTTTATTAAATGCTGTAGAATTTATTAAAGGAACTAAACAAGAAATTCAAATTTCAGAAGATAATGCTGAGTAAATGGAACGAAATATCGTTTGCTAACCCAGAATTTTTCTGGGCACTGCTTATTATTCCAATAATGCTGATTTGGTATATTTTCCGTGAAAAGAAATTTTATGGAACAGTAAAAATTACTACCATAAAAAGTTTTGGAAACTCCCCTATTGCAATTTTCAGACATAGTTTAATTGTTTTAAGAAGTATTGCTATTGCAGCATTAATTACAGCTTTAGCCCGCCCACAAACATCATTGAGTTGGCAAGATGTAACTACCGAAGGTATTGATATTATTATTGCCTTAGATGTTTCTGGAAGTATGTTAGCCGAAGATTTTAAACCCAATCGTTTAGAGGCTTCTAAGCAAGTAGCAATGGATTTTATTTCCGAAAGACCTTACGATAGAATTGGTCTAGTTATTTATGCTGGAGAGAGTTTCACACAATGTCCGCTTACAACAGATCATGATATTTTGTTAAACCTTTTTGGAGACATACAAAATGGAATGATTGAAGATGGAACTGCTATTGGAATGGGGTTAGCAACTTCAGTTAGTCGATTAAAAGATAGTAAAGCGATTAGTAAAGTTGCCATTCTTTTAACTGATGGGTCTAACAACAGAGGTTCAATTCCGCCAGTTACAGCGGCAGAAATTGCTAAAGAATTTGGGATTAGAGTTTATACTGTAGGAGTTGGTTCTAATGGTTCTGCACGTATGCCCATGAAAAATCAATTTGGAAGAACAGTATATCAAAATGTAGAAGTAAAAATAGACGAAAAAACATTAAAAGAAATAGCCGAAATAGCCGATGGTCAATATTTTAGAGCAACAAACAAAAAAAGTTTAGAAAAAATATACCAAGAAATCGACAAGCTAGAAAAATCTAAAATTGAAGTAACAGAATACAAAAAGAAATCAGAAAAATTTGTGCCTTTTGCACTATTAGCAGTATTCTTACTGTTGATTGAATTTTTATTACGAAACATAATCTTTAAAGGAATTGTATAGGTTTGAACATAACATATATCTATGGGCTATATTAGCTGTTATCCCGTTAATAATTCTAGTATTCCTTTTTGTTCAAAACTGGAAAAGAAGGAAGCTACGTAAATTCGGTAATCAAGAAATTATTAAACGCTTAATGCCTAATGTTTCTAAATCATTACCAATCGTAAAATTTGTATTGTACACCCTAGCAATGATTTCTTTATTAATTGGTTTGGCCAATTTACAATTCGGAACAAAACTAGAAGAGGTAAAACGTGAAGGAATTGATTTAATGATTTGTTTAGATGTCTCCAACTCTATGCTGGCAGAAGACTTATCTCCCAATCGATTGGAACGATCTAAAAGAGCCATTTACCAACTTATTGAAAAATTACATAACGACAGGTTAGGAATTATCGTTTTTGCTGGTCAGGCATATGTACAATTACCAATTACTACGGATTATAGTTCTGCTAAATTATTTTTAGAAACCATTGGAACAGATATTGTTCCAACCCAAGGAACATCAATTGGTGCTGCAATAGATTTAGCAATGGAATCTTTTGATTTTGAAAACGGAACAAGTAAATCTATCATTGTAATTACGGATGGTGAAAACCATGAAGATGATGCTAAAAATTCAGCAATTGAAGCAGCTGATAAAGATGTTACAGTTCACACCATTGGCATGGGAAGCGAAAAAGGTGGTCCAATTCCTAT
>JAESTF010000181.1 GCA_016763795.1 Flavobacteriales bacterium | reverse complement strand
TCCAAGCTTCCCAAACTAGTTCAATTGGGGCATTAAATGTTCGGTTTATTGTTATTGTTCGTTTTGATTTATCCATTGTCTTTATTTTTTGTTTTTAATACCATTAAATAGTTTTCGAAAGAATCGAGTTTATCTTCCCATAATTTTTGATATTGTTCAATCCATAAAAAAGCAGGGAGAAGGGTTTTCGGTTGTATTATACAAAAGCGTTCTCTACCTTTTTTATTAATTTCAATAATTCCGCATTCATTTAATATTTTTAAGTGCTTTGAAATGGCTGGGCGACTGATTTTAAATTTTTCAGCTACTTCATTAACACTTAAAGGTTCATTAGAAACTAATTCAATAATATCTCTTCTGATTGGGTCTGCTATTGCTTGAAAAACATCTCTTCTCATAATTTGCGTAATCGATTGGTTACAAATATAAATGTAATCGTTCGGTTACACAAGTTTTAGATAGAAATATTATGAATTATGTTTTTTGGAGTAGCTTTTGTTTAATTGTTGCTATCGTTTTTATTAGGAATGTTGTAATATTCTTTATAATGGTTGTTAGACTAACAAGATGGTTTTCAAGAAGGGAATCAAGCTATTGTTCTAATGAAAAATCAATATAAGTGTAAAAATCACTAGGGTGATAATTAGGTAAGTTTGGTCCTCTTTCGTGTCCTAGTCTCACAATTATGATTTCTTTATCGGGTATTACAATAATAAACTGACCTTGTATTCCTCTGGCATAAAAAATATCCATGTCTTTATAGTAACTCATCCACATTTGGTAGCCATAAAAATCTACAGGGCTACCGTTTCCATCTTTTAATTTATAAGCTGCAGAAGTAGAGGCAGAAACATAATTAGAAGAAATAATACGCTGATTGTTCCATATTCCCTTATTTAAGTAGAGTTTGCCAATACGTGCAAAATCTCTTGCATTAGAGTAAAAACAGCAGTAGGCTTTTTCTCTTCCGTTTTCTTTATCTAGACTCCAAAGTGCAGCATTTTTAGCACCAATGGGTTGCCATACTTTTTTACTCATATATTCCGATACAGTTGTACCAGTTACTTTTTCTAAAATTAAAGAAAGAATAATTGTGTTTCCTCCTAAGTACTTCCACGTTTCTCCAGGAGTTTCGGTTACAGAATAATTATCGTTTAATGTTTTAATATCCGAACCATAATAGGCTTTAGCCATGTGCCCGAAAGGGCTTTTATAGCTTTCATCAAAATCAATGCCTGAGCTCATGGTCAATAAATGTTTAATAGTGAGTTCAGGATTATTTTTATATTTTGGTAAATAATTGCTAACAGGATCGTTAACACTGTTTATTTTTCCTTCATCAATAGCTATCCCGATTAGCAGTCCAATAAAGGTCTTGGCAACAGAAAAGGAGTTGGTTAATGAATTCTTATTATAACCATCCCAATAGTGTTCGTAAATGATTTTGTCATGCTTTATTATTAAAAAAGCTGCGGGATTAAATTGTTCAATTTCAGTAAATAGTTTTTTATTGTAATATTTATTGTAGCGTTTGTCTAGCTCCCAAGGTTGGTGTTCCCCTGTTTCAACAGTTCTACTTTCAAAAATAGCATGCTCATCAATACTTGGACCAGTTCTTCCAATTAAATAAGTTGAGTCTACAGCTTTAAATAAGTGAATGTTTCCTGTTAAAACAGCAAGTAAAGATGCTGCTGCGAGTGTGATAATTAAGGCAAAGAATATTCGTTTAACTAATTTCATTAAGTCAGATAAATTCTGCTTCAAAAAGCTTAGCAAAGTGTCTTTTTAATTTTTGTTTCACTTCGTTTACGTCAACTTTTCGATTTAGTTCCTTTTCTAAAGAAGTAACTTGTTTATCTGTAATTCCGCAAGGAACAATATTATTGAAATAGTCTAAATTAGTATTTACATTAAATGCAAAACCATGCATGGTTATCCATCTGCTGCAACGAACTCCCATTGCAGAAATTTTACGTGCTTTAAGTGGGTTATCTGCATCTATCCAAACACCAGTGAAGCCTTCTGATCTTCCAGCTTTAATTCCGTATTCGGCTAGTGTTAGGATGATCATCTCCTCTAAAAATCTGAGGTACTTATGTATATCGGTAAAGAAAAAATCTAAATCTAAAATAGGGTAACCTACAATTTGACCAGGTCCATGGTAGGTAATATCTCCACCTCTATTAATTTTATAGTAAGTAGCTCCTTTTTGTTTGAGCATATTTTCAGAAAGAAGTAAATGATTTTCATCACCACTTTTCCCTAATGTGTAAACATGTGGATGCTCGCAAAAAAGAAGATGACTTGTTGTTTTTGTAATTGTTTTTTCAGCTCTACGGTTTTCAATTTTAGCATCAACATTTGCTTTAAAAAGCTTTTCTTGAAAATCCCAGGCTTCTTTATAGTCGATTAAACCTAAATCTTGAAAGTGAATTTGTTTAGTATTCATTAAAATAATTATGGGTGGCGATTCGCCACTATATTTTAGCTAATTCGTTTTTAAGATTAGTAATTACATCAACTTCTGTAATGTCAACTCCTTTCTTCTCTCCTAAAAGTAAAGAAATCCAATCTCCTAAATGAACTAAATATAAAGCTCTTTCTAATTGAGAATTACCTTTAGAATAAATTTCAAGAATAGTAGAAGTATAGTTGCTGAAAACGGTTTTGTTTATTTCCATTCTTTTTTGAGTTCTAAAATAATCATCTTCATTTCTAAAAATAACTACTGCTAAATCATCATTTTTCGTAGTCCAACCAACCAATTCATTGTGGTTCATTTCTGGGATTACATGATGCCAGCAAAGCATTTTTGAATTCTCATTTATTTGTTGGCGAAAACGTATGGCAACACCTTCATAATTAGCATCAGAATAAATTACAGGTATTTTATTGTATAGCTTTTCAGTAACAGATTTTGCTTCATTAATGATGTTTTCTTCTTCAGTATTTATAGTGCGAATAGCGTTGTTAAATTGAGTAATATAATCAGCACTAATTACATTGTAATGTTTTAGTAGGTAAAATATTGGAGGGAAACCAAATCCAAAAGCTGCTCTAGGAGGATGTCCGTCAGGAATAATAATATGATTGTAATTTTTTGAAGTTGCAATCTCTTGTAATTTTCCACCAGAAGTTACACAAGCAATTACAGCATTTTTAGCTTCGGCTTGTGCTAACATTTCTAAGCTTTCTTCAGTATTTCCAGAATAAGAACAACAAACTACTAGTGTATTTTCGTTTACAAAAGCAGGTATTTTATAGTCTTTATTTATAGTAATAGGACAGTTAGCATCTTGTGCAACTATCTGAGAAATTATACTTCCACCAATTCCAGAGCCACCTAATCCGCAAATGAGTACATTCTCTATTTTTCCATTAAATAGGTTTAGGGTAGTTGAATCGCTAATACTTAATGATTCTATAATGTGTTTTGTAAAATTTTCAATTAAGTTTCTCATTTAAAATATTTTGGAAAGTAAAAGTGATGATTTTGAAGCTATTATTTATTAGCTCTAATTTGAAGTAAGAAACTTAGAATTGATTATCGCTGAAATGGAAATAAATTATGTGATTCTTTAGTCTTTTATTGGTCTAATATTCTTGCAGCCTCTTTAGCAAAATAAGTAATAATAATGTCAGCTCCAGCTCTTTTTATCGATAGCAAGGTTTCCATCATTACCTTTTGTTCATCAATCCATCCATTTGCACCAGCAGCTTTTATCATGGCGTACTCTCCGCTTACATTGTATGCTGCTATAGGTAAATCAAAATTGTTTTTTAAATCTCTTATCACATCTAAATAAGATAAAGCGGGTTTTACCATTAAAATTGCAGCACCTTCATCAACATCTGCTTGCGCTTCTTCTATAGCTTCATTTCTATTGGCAGAATCCATTTGGTAGGTTCTTCTGTCTCCAAAACTTGGCGAAGAATCTGCAGCGTCTCTAAATGGACCGTAATATGCCGAAGAGTATTTTACAGAATATCCCATGACTGGAATATTTTTAAAACCATTTTTGTCTAGTTCATCTCTAATTTTACGAACAGCAAAGTCCATCATGCCAGAAGGAGCAACCATATCTACTCCTGCTTTTGCTTGAGCGAGCACTTGTTTTCTTAGGTTGACTAAAGTTAAATCATTGTCAACATCATGGTCGCATAAAACACCACAATGTCCATGATCCGTATATTCACAAAAACAAACATCAGCAATTACTTCGAGAGTAGGGTAGTTCTTTTTAATGTAGCGAATTGCTTTTTGGATAATCCCATTTTCATTCCAGCTTTCAGAACCTTCAGCATCTTTGTGTAAAGGAATACCAAAAAGGATAACTGATTTTATTCCTAACTCAACAACTTCATCCAATTCCTCATTAATTCGATCTAAAGAATAACGAAAAATACCAGGCATCGAAACAATTTCTTTTTTGATGTTATGAGCTTCTTCAATAAAAAGAGGATAAATAAAATCTGAAACTTTTAAGTGTGTTTCTCTAAAAGCACTTCTTATTTCTTCTGTTTTTCTGTTGTCTCGTAATCGTTTATTCATATTGATTGTTTGGAATGGTAAATATAAGCTGTTTAAAAATAAAATGGATTCTAATTTTCTCTTTTTAAGTTTTCCTAAAAACAAACTTTCATTAATTACTGAAAGTATAGAAAGTTTGTATATATTTACATCATGAAATTAGATGAAGCAAAAGATAAATTTATACAGCAATGGGGGAGTTTAGGCTCTAACTGGGGAATTAATAGAACAATGGCTCAAATTCATGCTTTGTTTTTAATAACAGAAGAATTGTTAAGTGCAGAAGATGTAATGGAAACGCTGAAGATTTCAAGAGGAAATGCTAATATGAATATCAGAACATTAATTGATTGGGGGTTGGTTTACAAAGAGTATCAATCGGGTGAACGGAAAGAGTTTTTTAGGGGAGAAAAAGATATTTGGAAAGTGACTCAACGAGTAATGAGAACAAGACAACGACAAGAGCTAGATCCTATGATAAATGTTTTGGCTCAACTGCAAACAGTAGAATCGGACAAGAAAAACAAAAAAGAAGTGGAAGCATTTACGAAGCAAATTAAAAGTATTAAATCTTTTGCTGATTTAGCAGATAGGTCTCTAACAAAAATTAGTGGTTCGGAAGAAAACTGGTTTTTAAAGACGTTTATGCGATTTATGAAGTAAAGAATGATAAGAATTAAATTACATACAAAAATACAAGCTCCGATTGAACGTATATTCAATTTAGCTAGAAGCATTGATTTTCATAAGGTTTCGATGAATGAAACTAAAGAAGAAGTAATTGCAGGAAGGGTAAAAGGGTTAATTGAATTAGGAGAATCGGTAACTTGGAGAGCAAAACATTTTGGAATATATCAAAAATTAAAAGTGAAGATAGTTGATTTTAAGAGGAATGAAATGTTTAAAGATGTGATGATACAAGGCGCTTTTAAAAAGATGGAACACATTCACCGTTTTAGAAATGAAAATGGAATTACTATTATGATTGATGAATTTGAGTTTGAATCTCCATTCGGTTTTTTAGGGAAAATAGTAGATAACTTTGTCTTAAAAAATTATATGACTCAACTTCTTGAAAAGAGAAATGAAGAATTAAAATTAGCTGCTGAAGGAAATGGTTGGAAGAAAATTTTAAATACTAAATATATTTTTTAATTGAAACTTTCAATGATTATTGAAAGTAATGAAAATAAAAGATGACATACAATATAATAAGTTATATAATTTACATCATCATTACCATTTATATTACAGTGGTTGTCGGTTACAAATGTTATAAAAGCGGTTATATATATGTGTTGTCAATTTTTATTGAAGAAGAAATTTCAGTAGCTATTAATAAAATATTATTGCTAGGTTATTATTTAACGAATATAGGCTATGTAATAACAATTATCAGTAAATGGAAAACAATTAATACAGGTTATGAAATGATAAATGAGCTAAGTATTCGTATTGCTTCAATTTTATTCCTCTTAGCTGTAATGCACTATCTGAATATGATTGTTTTAACATTCTGGAGAAAATCAATAATTAATAAAATATAAATATTAACTAAAAACTTAAAGTCATGGAAAACAAACTCATTATTATCGCCTACGCAATTTATTTACCAATTGCTTTATTGCTTACTTTTTATGTGGCAAAAACATTATTTAAAAATGCTAAAGTATTTATGCTTGAAATTTTCCATGGAAAGGAAGAGATTGCTTTGGCGACTAATCGCCTTTTTGAAATAGGATTTTATTTAATGAATTTCGGATTTGCATTATTGATACTGAAAATTAATGTGAGTGAGTATAATCCATTTGAGACTACTCAGAAATTAATAGAAACATTATCTTACAAAATAGGAGGTTTCTCTATTTATTTGGGAGTAATGTTATTCTTTAACTTATTACTCTTTTTTAGAGGAAGAAGAAAAGCAAATCAACCTAAACCAATAATTAGAACAGCTATTGGCTAAAATTGAAAATTATGAAAAACAAAATTGTAATAGCAGGAGGAAGCGGTTTTATAGGTAAGGCTTTAGCTTCTCATTATAAAAACCAAGGATATTTGGTTGTTATTCTTACAAGAGGTAAATCTCAATTAGTTGATGGTATTCACTTTCAGAATTGGGATGCAAAAACCTTGGACGATTGGACTAAATTTTTAATCGGTGCTGAAATACTTATTAATTTGACTGGAAAATCGGTTGATTGCCGTTATACAGAAGAAAATAAAAAACTGATTTTATCATCTAGAGTTGATGCGACTAAAATTTTAGGAGAAGCAATTAACTTGGTTGAAAACCCTCCTAAAGTTTGGTTTAATGCAAGTACTGCTACAATTTATGATTATTCGTTAACTAAAGCGATGACTGAAGAAGGCGGAGATATTGGTAGCGATTTTTCTATGAGTGTAGCAAAATCTTGGGAAGAAACATTTTTTAATTCAGTAACTCCAAGAACACGGAAAGTAGCATTGCGAATTTCATTGGTTTTAGGAAAAGGAGAAGGTGTTTTACCAGTTTTAACCAAGCTTTCTAGATTAGGATTAGGAGGTTACCACGGAAATGGAAAACAGAAATTTGCGTGGATACATGTTGATGATTTGATTTCTGTAATTGAATTTTTAAAAGAAAAAGAGAGTGTTGATGGATCCATTAACTGTACAAGTCCGAGTGAAATTAATAACAAACAGTTTATGAAAGCCTTAAGAAAATCACTAGGCATTTTGTTTGGTATTCCGACTCCAAAATTTGCATTGGAAATAGGCTCTTTTTTGATGCAAACAGAATCTGAATTAATTTTAAAAAGTAGGTTTGTAAAACCAAAACGATTAATAGATAATGGATTTCAATTTAAATTTACGAATATTGATGAGGCGTTGATCGATTTAAAATGAAAACCAATAAGCACATAATATTATTCGATGGAGAATGCAATTTTTGCAGTTCCTGGGTAAAGTATGTGGTAAAAAGAGATGTAAAAGATGTGTTTCGTTTTGCTTCTTTACAATCAAAAATAGGAAGAGAGTATCTATTGAAATACAATATTGACTCAGCTATTGATTCTGTAGTGCTGATAGAAAATGATAAAGCTTATATCAAATCGACCGGAGCATTTCGCATCTTAAAAACATTAGGTGGTATTCCTTCTATGTTTTATGTTTTTGTAATTATTCCAACTTTTATTAGAGATTTTTTTACGATGTAATTGCAAAATACCGTTATCGTTGGTTTGGAAAAAATGATTGTGAGTTTATTCCGAATCAAAATATGAAGGATAAATTTTTAAAATAATGGGAATATTTTTAAAAGCAGAGTGGAGGAAACTGGTCCTATTAAATTATGAAGTTGACCCTGCTGTTTTACAAAGATATATTCCTTTTGGAACGGAGTTGGATTTGTGGGATAACAAATGTTATGTAAGTTTAGTCGCTTTTATGTTTGTAAATACAAAGGTTAAAGGCGTTAAAATCCCCTTTCATATTAATTTTGAAGAAGCCAATTTGCGATTTTATGTAAAACATAAAACAGCTAGCGGAGAAGTTAAAAGAGGTGTTGTTTTTATTAAAGAAATTGTTCCTAAGCCTATAATTACTATGGTTGCTAATACTATATATAAAGAACATTATCAGACGTTGGCTATGAACCATAATTGGGAAGAAAAAGAGAGTTTACTTAATGTTGAATATTGTTGGTATGTTGATAATGTAGAAAATTCAATTTTAGTAGAAACAAATAATCAACAGATAAGTATTTTGTCAAATTCTGAAGAAGGTTTTATAACTGAACATTATTGGGGTTACACTAAAATTAATGCGAATAAAACTGTTGAATATGAAGTTAAGCATCCTTCTTGGCAAGTTTATAAAGTAGAAAAAGCACTGATAAGTGTAGATTTTAAATTAACTTATGGTAATGAGTTTGAATTTTTAAATCATCAACAACCACTGTCGGTAATGTTAGCAGAAGGTTCTGAAATTAGTGTTGGAAACAAACAGGTTATCAGTTAATTCACTATTTTTGCAGCTTGTACGCAGTTGTAGATATCGAGGCCACCGGAG
>JAESTF010000180.1 GCA_016763795.1 Flavobacteriales bacterium | reverse complement strand
ACACCCCATGGTTTGATTGAGTTGTATCTGGAGTAAATCGTTATATTTACTTTCAAATGAAAATTATTTTTACCAAACAAGAGAAAATTGAATTATTAGAAACAGCACTAAGTTGGTTAGTTGTGTTAATGATGTCTCTTTATGGCTTTGGAAAAATAATGCAATTTAATGGAGCCACTGAAATAGATAAAACAGTATCTGAATTAACTGCCATGGAAATTATGTGGACATTTTATGGGCACTCACTTCCTTTTGCATTAATTATAGGTGTTTTCGAGATTACCGGTGCCCTCCTTATGTTTTTCAAACGAACACGATTAATTGGATGCTTTCTTATCACAACTATACTCATAAATGTTATTATTCAAGATATAATTTATGAAGTTCATAAGGGAGCATTATATGCTGCAATTATATACCAAGTACTTACCATCATAATCCTATGGATGAACAAAACAAAATTGATAGCAGCATTTACAATACTAACTAAATATAACAAGCCTAAACGATCTTCCAGAAAAAAAATAATTAGATTTATCATTTTATTCCTAATGTTGATCATCCTTTTTTTCTTCCAATACTTTCTCACCTCATTCCTAAGTCATTTACATTAAATAATGCCTCCCTTCCAGTTCAAAAAATTCTCAATCCAACAAAATAGTACCGCCATGAAAGTGGGAACTGACGGTGTTTTACTGGGGGCTTGGTCAAGCACTATAGAGGGGAACATACTTGATATTGGCACGGGAACAGGTTTAATTACAATTATGCTTGCACAGCGTACAAAAACAGCTATGATTGATGCCGTAGAAGTTGAAGCAGTAGCTTACAAGCAAGCTTTAGGAAATGTTAATAATTGCAATTGGTCCAATAGAATTACAACACATCACACTTCCATTCAAAATTATCATCCAAATAAAAAATATGATGTTATTGTAAGCAATCCTCCATTTTTTATAGACTCTACCAAAGCATCAAATTCAGAACGAAACACTGCTAGACATAACGATAATTTATCATTTATAGATTTGATTGATGTTGTAACATATTTGCTAAAACCGGAAGGAGTGTTCTCTCTGATTTTACCCATTACAGCGTCCGTATTATTTATTGAATTAGCAGCAAGTAAAAATCTACACCTCAACAAAAAATGTATTATTAAACCTAATCCAACAAAACCAGCTAAAAGAATATTAATGGAGTTCTCGTTTCATAAAAAAGAGATAATAAAAGACGAATTAACAATTGAAACCGAAACAAGACATCAATACACTAGAGAATATATATCTTTGGCTAAAGATTTTTATTTAAAGTTTTAACATTATTTGTTCTCTATACATTCCGATAAAAAATCGGAACACTCGAACTGACATTTTACAGCGTAAAGAAAAAATGGCAATACACAATTATCAAGGGTTAAAATTTATTGATGGAAAGACCATTAAAGTTGATGATAATTTAGTTATTGAACAAGCTTTACAAATTAGCATCAACAAAAAAACATTTACCATTACCATGCGAACACCAGGTAATGATGAAGATTTAGTTAGAGGCTTGTTATATTCTGAAGACATTTACAGAAATAATAAAACATTACATACTTCTATATCAGAAAATGAAAAGAAAAATATTACTGAAGCTAATGTTGAAATTGATGAAAATTTAATTGGTGACGGTTATTTGAATAGTCGAAATATTTTATCTGTTTCTTCCTGTGGTATTTGTGGAAAAACAAAATTAGAAGAAATAGATTGTTCTCATAAAATAGTAGATCATAACAAGATAAGTGTCATTGAGCTTTTTAACTTGTTTGTTATTATGAAAAAACATCAGCCAACCTTTCATCAATCTGGAGGATCTCATGCCGCAGCAGCTTTTTCAGAAAATTTAGACTTATTATCTATTAGGGAAGATATAGGCAGACACAATGCGGTAGACAAAGTAGTTGGAGATTTAATAACCCAACAACGATTAAATAATGCTAAAATTTTAACTGTTAGCGGTAGAATTTCTTATGAAATAATTGCTAAATCTTTTGCTGCAAAAATCCCAATACTAGCCGCTGTTTCTGCGCCATCAACCTTAGCGGTAGATTTTGCAAAAGAATTAGGCATTACGCTATTGGCTTTTTGTAGAGAAAATAAAGCTACTTGCTACGCTCACCCAGAACGGTTAATTAGCCCTTCAACCTAAATCCATCAGTCCTAAAGGGAGAAAATAATAATTAAATTTAGTTTATAAGTGTTACTATTCCTCTTTTAGAAAATTCTTCACCTTTTGCCGAAACAAATTGAATCAAGTAAACATAAACACCCGCTTGACTCATTTCTCCAGAATTATTCATTCTACCATTCCAAGCTTCATTTACATCTTTCGTTTCAAATATCTTTTGCCCCCATTTATTATAAATTTGAAATAAATAAGCTGTTGGATCTGAAAATGTTAATATTGGTTTAAACTCTAGGTTATGGATTCCTGAAGGAATAAATGCATTTGGTACATACAATAAAGGCTCATGTAAAGCACAAGCTTCATTAGAAATACTTGTTGCTTGCAATGGTAATTCACCCCCAACATGTGGAGCAGGATTTTCTTTTGCAATAATTTTATAGCAAAATTCACCATTACCTTCAAACACTTCTGTAATATCATCTACATACACCATTGTGTCATTAAAAGATGAAAGTGTTGTAATGGGAGTTGACTCCCAAACACCAGCTACAGACCTATAAATATCATACATTTGAACACCTCCTAACCAACCTTCGTATGGTGTAAATGAAAGTGTATTGGTAGCTTCTATTGGATTAGAAATAACATCTAACCAAATTGTTCTACCTATATTGGAAGGACTACCTTCTACCCCACAAACGTTAAGCGCCTCTATTTTGTAATAATAAAATGTTTTATTAGCATCTACCTCATTATCATCTGTATATGAAATGGTTGGACTCATTCCTGTAAATTTATTTACAGAACCAACAGTACTATATTGCCCACTTAAACTAATTGATCTTTTGATACTGTACGAGTTTACATCTGCATTTGTATCTACATAAAACTGTAATGATACTT
>JAESTF010000179.1 GCA_016763795.1 Flavobacteriales bacterium | reverse complement strand
GGTTTTATGAATCGGACTAGTACGGTATTTTTGTTTCCATAAACTTTAATAAATTATAAAATGGAACAATTAAAAGGTAAAGTAATCCTCATTACAGGAGCGAATAGAGGAATCGGAAAATCACTGGTTAAAGCAGCATTAGAAAAAGGCGCTAGTAAAATTTATGCAACTTGCAGGGATTTAAGTAAAATGCCAAGTTTTGAGGACGATAGAGTAATCCCATTGGAGTTAGACATTACAAATGTTAATCAAATAATGAATCTCATTGAGCAGGTTTCTGACACCCAAATTCTTATTAATAATGCAGGTATATTGAATGCTGGCAGTATTTTAGAAGGAGAAATTAGTGGAATGGAAAACGATATGAGTGTTAATTATTACGGCACCATAAATATGATGAGGGCATTTGCTCCAATATTAGAAAAAAATAAACCTGCAAGAATGATTAACATTGTTTCTATAGTAGCTTATTCACCACTTCCAACTATTGCAGGCTATTCAGCTTCAAAATCAGCTCTTTTTTCAGCAACTCATGCTGTCCGAATTGAATTAGCAAAAAAAGGAATTACTGTTCACACAGTAAATCCAGGCGCAATTGATACAGACATGAATGCGGGAAGTGATATGGATATGCCTGCTCCTGATGGAATTGCTAAAGTAATATTAAACGAAGTAGAAGCTGGAAATTTAAACATTGTCCCTGATCCAATGGGACAAGGAATGTTTAATGCTTGGAAAGAATCCCCTTTAAAATTAGCTGAAATATTTCACAATATGTATCATGGAGAATAGGTAATTAATAGGAGGGAAGGGAGGTAATTCTTTAATCTCTATTAAGAATAAAAAAGCTCCTTTTAAATAAGGAGCTTTTTTATGTCGCTTAATTTATGCGACTATTATATTTTATTGTTCTAAACTTTATCAGTGTAAAAAGCATTTTCAATCAAAATATCCATTGAAACCACATCTAATGTTTTCTCGTTAGTAGCCTCAAGAATTACTTTAGGTGCAGCATTCCCTTCATAAGCCTCTTTAAACCGTAATGCACACAAACACCATTTATCACCAGGTTTTACTCCTGGAAAAGAATATTCAGGCAAAGGAGTAGATAAATCATTACCTGCTAATTTAGAAAAAGTTAAAAACTTTTCTGTGGCAACAATACAAACAGTATGTAACCCTAAGTCAGTATCGTCAGTATTACAGCACCCATCTCTAAAATAGCCTGTTAAAGGGTTGGTACTGCATACGATAAGTGATTCTCCAAAAATATTCTTATTCTCCATAAATTATATTCTAACGCCTATAATACAAACATCATCTACCTGTTCTAAATCTCCTCTCCAATTTTCAAAAGCATCAACAAGTATTTTGTGTTGTTCTTCCATTGGTTTTTGATGAATATCTAATAAAAGCTTTCTAAACGGTTTATACATAAACTTTTTACCTTTAACTCCTCCAAATTGATCTGCATATCCATCCGAAAAAGTATAAAGAACATCTCCTTTCTCTAAATCAAGTTCATGATTCGTAAATGGTTTTACTAAGTGATAAATTCCTATGGGTTGTTTATCAGGTTTAACTTCTGTTAACACTCCATTTCTAATTAAATATAATCCATTATTAGCTCCAGAGAAGTTCAGTTTATTTGTTTCTTTATTAATTGTACATAAGGCGATATCCATGCCATCATGAACTTCTTCATCACTTTGCTCAAATGTTTCTATAACAATTTCTCTTGTTTTATTAAGAATTTCATTAGGTTTTACTAAGTTAAATTCTCTAACAGCTCTATTCATAGCATTATGGCAAACCACACTTACCAGAGCTCCAGGAACCCCATGTCCAGTACAATCTGCTGCTGCAAAAATAATAAGGTTGTTAACGTTCTCCATCCAATAAAAATCACCAGCAATAATATCTTTTGGTTGGTATAAAATAAATGAATCAGGCATATATTCTCTAACTAGTTTTAGAGGCGGTAAAATTGCATCCTGAATTCTTTTAGCGTAATTAATACTGTCCGTAATTTCTTTGTGCTGCTCTTCTAAAACTTGATGTTGTTCTTCAATTTCATCTTTCTGTTTTAGAATTAAAATGTTTGCTTTATTTTTTAAATGGTAACTTCTATATGCTAAAATACCTAGCACAGAAACAATTAGTAAAAATAAAATTGACAGCCATATAATTGATTTCTGTTCTTTTATAGTACCTGTTTGAGTAATTATTTCATCACCTTGAGCATTTATAGTTTCTCCTTGTAAACCTACTAATAGCTCTTTGTTTTTAAGTGCAGATTCAATTTTTCGATATTCTTTTTGAATTCCAATGAGATTTAAAGCTTCTTTTTCTAACTCTCTTTTCTGAAGAGATAATTCTTGTTGAGTTATTAAAACATTATCATTTAAAGAAACTAGATTAGTTTTTTGAGTTTCTATCTTTTCTAATTGATTGATTATTAAGTTTTGTTGAATCTCAATATCTCTTTCCGTATTTAATAACTGATTTTCTTTAACAGTAAGTTCTTCTTGCTGTTGTTTTAGCTTGTTTTTCTGAACCTCAATCTTCTTTGCATTTTCACCAATTTCACTTAATAATCTTTTTTGCTCTTTCACAATTTTACTGAGCTCTTTAGTACTGATCTCTACAGTTTCGTTCTCTGTATTGGCTAAGTTTTCATATTTATTAAGAATTGCATTCCATTCTTTTTCTGATTTGATGGCCACTAATGATAAGACTTTACTTGCCTTTAAACCTGCTATTTCGCATTTCGATTCATTTAGTTCATACTGAACTTTATCTTCATCCATAATAAAATTAATCATAGATTTTCCATAAGGATAACCTTTAGAGACTAAAAGAATATGGTTTGTTCCAATGGCTTCATATATTTTGTCAAATTTTAAACCAGCAGATTTATCAAAATACAGTAATTGAATGTTGTTGAGAGAATTTAAATTTTTTAATCGTGTAATTTTAAGAGGTAACCCTTTTGCTTTCTCGGTTTTAGCAATTTTTATCAGTTCATTGTAAACTAAATTGTTTTTATCACCTAATACACCAACATTAAACTTTTTTAGTTCATTAAAATTAGACCACTTAACAAATTTGAAGAAGTTGTAAATAAATAAAGCTTGTTTTTCTGAATCGGTTTTAGCTTTTTGCGCATTTAGACTACCATTAATAAAGAAAGTAACAAACAGTAAGATAAATAACTTTGATATGATTTTATTTAATTTCAAGCCACTAAAGTAAAAAAAAGCATTAAATTATTTACACTTAACAGAAACAATCATTTTAAAAGTAGCCACCAACTCTTTTTCTGAATCAAAAACATCTACATGAGTTGTTTCATTAACTCTATCGCCAGTTTCAACAGATTTTAGAATAGCATCCTCTACTTTTTTTCCATCTTTAGAAACAAAAGTACAATCAGATTCTGCTCGTTTTATAAATTCACAACTCATCCCTTTAAAAGCAAAGGATACTTTTTTTTGATGCACATTTGCAAAGTAAAAAGCGTGAATTCCGGCAGCAACATCTGCTCCTGCAGCTAATGCTGCAAAATACATAGAGTTTAAGTGATTTTTAGTCCTTCTTTTTAATTTGATATGAGTGATAGCTGTAGTGTCATTAATTTCAAGAAGTTTAATTCCTGTAAAACCGAGCATAGGTATTTTAAACTTACTCAGTAAAAAAAGCTTCCTTTTTATCTGTTTTTCTAATTTTTTCTTATCCGTTTCCATTGGTCAATACTTTTACAATTTCTGATACAGGTTTAATAGCTGTTATATACTCTATACTTGGACCAGCACACCACACCGTTTTATAGGTAGTACTAAAAGCTGCTTTATTTAGTTTTTTCATTCCTTTATAAAAAGCAAAAGCTTTAAACCACTTTTTCATTCGCTTATTTTTGCTTAAGAATTTTTCGAAACTATTTTGCTCTGTTCCAATCTCCTTAACATATGGGGTATTGATTATAGTACAACTAGATCCAGATAATTTAGTAGTAGAAGTAATATCCTTTGCTCCATAGCTTACACAAGCTTCTTTATAATCTTCAGACACATCGCTTTCGGTAGAAGCAATAAATAAACTACCAACCGAAACACCAGCAGCGCCTAGATTTAACATTTTTTGCATTTGTTCATAATTTCCGACACCTCCAGCAGAAATAATAGGAATACTACAATTATTTACTAATTCAGGTATTAGCTGTTCATAAGATGTTGGTCCAAAATGACCTCCAGCTTCTTTGTTTACAGCAATAATTGCATCAGCACCTAAACTTTCCACCTTTTTAGCATAATCTAAATTAACTACATCACAAAAAACTTTAACACCTGCTTTATGAGCCATATTAATGGTCTCTTTTGGAGATCCTAAAGATGTGATAATATAATCGACCTTATGCTTACAGCAGGCCTTAAGTTGCTCTTTGTATAGGAAATTTGATTTATTTACAATTAAGTTTACTCCAAAAGGACCTTCACACTTTTCTTTTAATTCTTTTAACGCAGTCTCAAACTCTTCTATAGTTCGATAGTTTAACGCAGGAACACAACCTGTTATTCCAGATTTACTAGCTTCTACAAGCATTGCTACATTAGAAACCAAAAACATGGGGGCCATTATTATCGGATACTTTATATTTAAGAGGTGGGTGAGTGACTGCTTAGTTTCCATTTAGTTAATTTATAGCTGTAAAATTAATGCTATTTGTTTGATTCTGCATTACTTTTTTAACATAGAGAAAAACAACAGTTTAAAAACATTTTTAAATAAGCGTAGTTGACTACATAAAATAACATATATTTGCGTAGTCAACTACATAAAAAGATATGTATGGAAAATAATGATTTTGTAAAAGAACTAGGCTACTTAGGTTTCACTATGAGGTTAAAGAGAATTAGTGATGCTATGATGCATGAAGGAAGAAGGCTGTATAGCGAATTAGATGTGGATATTGAACCCAATTGGTATGTGATTTTCAAACTACTTAAATCAAGAGGAGCACAAAGCGTAACAGAAATTGCAGAAAGCATCAAAATGGCACATCCATCTGTTATTCATATTACTAACAAAATGATGGATGCTGGATACTTGATTTCAGAAAAAGATCCCACGGATTCTCGCAAAAGAGTATTGGATTTATCTACACGATCGATAAAGATGCTACCTGAATACGAAAAGATATGGAATGCTGGAGAAAAAGGAGTAGAGGAGGCTTTAAAAGAAATAGATGCCTTAACTTTTATTTCTATCCTAGAAGAAAAGTTCTTTAACAAAGGATTTAAAGAAAGAACATTAGAACAATTAAACAATAAAAAATCATGAACGTAATGGAACAACTAAAAGTCGATATTATTTCATTTGATGAAAAATATGCTAATAACTTTGCCCAACTCAATTTTGAGTGGTTAGAAAAATATTTCTATATAGAAGATTATGACAGAGAAGTCTTGACCAATCCTAAAAAATATATTTTAACTGATGGTGGTCAGATTTTATTTGCATTAGTAGGAGGGAAAGTCGTTGGTACAGTAGCGTTAATTAAAAGAGAAGAAGGGGTTTTTGAATTATCTAAAATGGCAGTAACTGTGGGCCATCAAGGATTAAAAATAGGACAAAAATTAATGTATGCTTGTATAGACTATGCTGGAAAAAATGGAGTTAAACGCTTGTTTTTAGATTCAAGCAAATCATTAACTCCCGCTCTTACCTTATACCAAAAAGTTGGGTTTAAAGAAATTCCTGTACCAGAAGATACACCCTATGAACGTTGTGATATTAGAATGGAACTGTATTTATAATGGCTGAGTACGTTGGATATACTGCCCTACTAATTAGCTTACTATCAGTAAATATGAATAATATGC
>JAESTF010000178.1 GCA_016763795.1 Flavobacteriales bacterium | reverse complement strand
GAGATGGAGGGATTCGAACCCCCGGTACCTTGCGGTACAATAGTTTTCAAGACTACCGCATTCGACCACTCTGCCACATCTCCACCGCAAAAGTAGCAATACATTTTAAATATGGAATGTTTTTTGATGTTTTTTCAAAAAAAAAATAAATAAACAAAAAATAGAATTATAAATATCAACTATATAGTACCGTTTATCAATTATTTAACATGCTTTAAAAGATAAATAGTAACTTTACCATTATTAAAAATAAACATGAAAAAATACCTTGCGTCTTTACTTTTAACTATTTTTATTTCTACAAGTTCTTTTGCAGAAAATTTAAAAGCGTATTTTACATACTGTACATTTAGTACACCTAATAGCGGACCGTATATTGAAACTTACCTTTCTGTGGTTGGGAACTCAGCAGTCTATAAAAAAATAGCAAACAATTCTTATCAAAGTAAAATTGAAATCACGCTTATTTTTAAACAAGGTAATGAAATTAAAACATTTAAAAAATACAACCTTCTTAGTCCAGAAATTACTGATTCTTTAGCTTCCAGAACTAATTTTATCGATCAACAAAGAATTTCTTTACCTAATGGTAAATATGAATTTGAAATAACGATTAACGATTTAAATTCAAATAATACTCCTTTTAAATCTACTCAAATACTAACTATAGATTATCCTGAAAACAAAATAAATATTTCTGATATTGAATTAATAGAGTCCTTATCGAAAACGAAAACAAATAATGTCCTTTCTAAAAATGGTTATGATATTATCCCTTACACCTCTGATTTTTACCCCGAAGATTTTGAGAAGATTGCTTTTTACGCAGAAATATACAATGCCAACAAATTATTAGGTGATAATGAAGATTTTTTAATCTCATATTATATAGAAACTGATGAAAACAAAAAAATCATAGGAAATTACAAGAGTTTTATTAGAGCAAAATCAACAGCCGTAAATATTCTTTTAAAATCATTTACGATAGAAAAATTACCTTCAGGGAACTACAATTTAGTTATAGAGGCTAGGAATAAAGAAAATGAATTATTGGCGCAAAAAAAAGTATTCTTTCAACGTAGCAATCCTAAAATTGAACCGCTGTTAATTTTTGATGATTTTTCAGAATCTTTTGTTGCTAAAATGTCTAAAAAAGAAGTTGAAGAATACATTAAATGTATTGAACCAATCTCTAGTACAACAGAAATAAATTTTGCTGAAAATCAACTAAAAGGGGATGATGAAGAATTAATGCGTCAATTTTTTTATAATTTTTGGATAAAAAGAAGCGAATCTAATCCTGAAACAGAATGGAAAAACTATTACAAATTAGTAGAGCAAACGAACAAACTTTTTTCAAACCAATTAAAAAAAGGGTATAGAACAGATAGAGGTATCATTTATTTAAAATATGGACCTCCAAACACTCGAAGTGAATTTTTATATGATAACAGCACATATCCCTATGAAATATGGCATTATCACAAAGTAGAAAGATTTAGTAATAGAAAGTTTGTTTTTTATGATCCTAGTTTTGGAATGAATGAATACCCTATTTTACACTCCGATATGCCAGGCCATATCAATAATAAACAATGGAGATTACAATTAAACAAAAGACTTGGTCAACCAATTGATCATGATGCCGAAGCTCCTAGTTATCAGTATGGAGATAGATCTAGCGACTATTATAACAATCCTCGATAAATTAAAATTTTGTGAATAATTCAGTAGCAGTTGTTATTTTAAATTGGAATGGAAAATCATTTCTAGAAAAATTTCTTCCTTCTGTTGTAAAATATTCTGAAAATGCTAGGATTATTATTGCAGATAACAACTCTTCTGATGATTCCATCTCATTCTTAAGTACGAGTTATCCTGATATAGAAATTATAAAATTAGATAACAATTACGGTTTTGCTGGAGGGTACAATAAAGCCTTAAAACAAATTGATACAGAATATTATGTTTTACTTAATTCTGACGTTGAAGTAACTGAAAATTGGTTAAAACCTATGGCTCAGTTATTAAATAATGACTCTAGTATAGCTGCTTGTCAACCAAAGATAAAAGACTATAACAATAAAACATATTTTGAATACGCAGGAGCAAGTGGAGGTTATATCGATAAATATGGATACCCCTTTTGCAGAGGAAGAATTTTTGAAAAATTAGAAGAAGACAAGGGTCAATACGATGATGTAATAGAAATATTTTGGGCTTCTGGAGCAAGTTTATTTATTAGGGCTACAGCATATCACAAAATTGGAGGTTTAGATGAGTTCTTTTTTGCCCATATGGAAGAAATTGATTTGTGCTGGAGATTAAAAAATAAAGGTTATAAAATTATGATTTGCCCCTCCTCTACTGTCTTTCATGTTGGCGGAGGAACACTTAATAAAATAAAACCTCAAAAAACATTTTTAAATTTCAGAAATAGTTTACTTACGCTTCATAAAAACTTACCAAAAAAAGATCAATTCAAAATTATTTTTATTCGAATTCTTCTAGATGGAATTACAGGTGTGAAATTTCTAATTTCAGGAAAACCAAGCCATACATGGGCTATTATACGCGCTCATTTCTCATTTTATGGAGCTATTACACAAAATAAAAAGAAAAGAACATCTTCTCAAAATTCTAACTTAATAGGTAAAATGAACATTAGTATTGTTAAATTTTATTTCATTGATAAAATAAAAGTATTTACCAAATTATAAAATAAAAGTGCTAATCCTTGTATTGACACTAAGAAAGTGTAAATTAGCCGCCAATTCAAATATTGATATAGAATGGGAAGACCAGCAACAAAACCAACAAAGCTTAAAGACGGATATTATTTAGAAATTAGAAATAAAGGAAGTAAGTCTGGAATTAAGATTATGAGAGAGACTGAAAAGGCTATGAATATTGCTATCAGAGAATACGAAAAAGTAAAAGATGTTGTTATTTTAGGTGAGTTTAAGAACGGTAAGCCTATCTCTAAACCAAAAAAGAAAAAGAAGTAATTTCTACTTCTCTATTTCAGCCAACTTAATCATTACTTTCTCCATCTTTTTTTTCATTTGAAAAGAGGTGCAGTTATAGTTGTTTACAATTAAAGCGAATGCTATGTTTCGCTTATTTTTAGTTGTAACATAGCCCGCATAGCTTTTTACTCTAGTCATAGTACCGCTTTTAGCTTTTACTCTGCCTTGAGCTGCAGTTCCTCTTCCTAACGTTCTTAACGTACCTGATTTTCCTGCAACAGGTAACGATTTTAAAAATAGTTTTTTGTTTTTACTCTCGTTCATATATTTTAAAATACCAACCATCTGCTTTGCACTTATTGCATTAAAACGAGAAAGTCCACTTCCATCATTAATATGAAATCCACCAATATCTAAACCTTTACTTTTCCAAAACAAAGTTGTTGCTTGAGTACTTGAACCAGTATCTCCACTTCTATATTTAAATACCCCAATCTGATTCATTAAATGCTCTGCATATAAATTTATACTGTACATATTGGTTAAATTAATAATAGAAATAAGTTTAGGAGACCAAGTTGTTGTAATGGTTTTTTTTATCGTTTTTTCAACACTCTTATCTTCATTATTTAACCTACGAATTGTCGTTGAAGGGTTTGCTAATTTAATTCCTAAACCTCTTAATTCCATATCTAACTCAAAAGCTGTTAAATAAGCAGGATCAGGAATTGAGCCTCTAACCATAAAATTTTTCTTGTTAAGAGGAATTCCTCCTTTAAAAATTCTTTTCTCTTGATAAGGTGCACCAAAAATGTACGATAAATCCTTGTGGGTTATCATACTTTTTACACCATTCTTAAATTTTAAATTAGGTATAAATGGGTATATACATGTTATCTCTGTAGAATCCCCCTTATTAAGCGAACTAAATTCTATATTACATTTATTCTCATAAATAGATAATCCACAAGGACCTGCACCATAATAATTCCCTAAATCTGCCCAAATCCATGTAGAAGGTATCATTTGCTCATCAAAAATTGAAGCATCACTAATAATTCTTCCATTAATTGAATCGATACCCAACTTAACTATTTCATTTGCCCATTTTGTTATAAAATTTCCATAGTGCTTTGAAAATCGTTTAGAACCTAGACAAGGATCTCCTCCTCCAATAATGTAAACATTTCCATTTAATACACAGTTAGAATCTATCTCTCCTGAGTACTTAATTCTGGTAGAAAACCGTTTACTAGGGCCTAATAATTCTAAGGCAGTTGCTGTAGTTATAATTTTCATTGTAGATGCAGGGACTAAACTCCTACTAGAAGCTAAACCTCCTATTACTTTACCTGAATCTAAATCTAAGGCATAAAAACTAATTGAAGCATTTTTTAAATCTGAATCAGCAGCCATTTTTTGGATAGACAACCGTACATCTCTCGTGGTTTGAGCATTTAAATTAAATGTAAATAATACTAATATAAAAAGAAGCTCTCTCACTAATTTTTTATCGTTTTTGTTGAATAATTATAAGCCATCTCTAATTTATTAAATCGTTCTTCACTAATTATTGAACAGCCAGACTGTAATAAATCAAAAACTTCCATCTCTCTTTCCTTATGGTAAGGTTTTTCCGTTTTAAAAATATCCAGTTCATCTGCAAAATCAGACAATGTATCTTTTGTGAAGTCAATGTTTTGATTTTTAGAAGCTATTCCTATTAAGGTCATTTTGTCTCCCTCACACTTAAACGATTTAATATCCTGCGGAGTAACATGTTCTAGGAACATTATATTTTTTAGTGCTTTATCTAAAACAATATCACTAAACATTTCAATTAAATCTTGAACTTTTTTATCCTTCTTTTCATTAAGCACCTCCCATTCTTCCGTGTAAACATTGTTGGAAATCAAAAAATGCTTGAATTCATCTTCTAGCTCACTTAGTTCTTCATTTGATAAGCATCTGTATTTCATCTGTTTAAAATATATTTTAAATTAAAAATATGGAATAATAATCAAAAGTACATCAAAGGAGTAAATTATTCACAAAAAAGAAAATATTATGAAACGAGCAACAAAAAAATACGACCCAAATAGAAAACACTTATTAGCGAATTCTATAATTCATTTGATAAACATTAGACCAGGTATTATAAAAAAGTTGTTTGTATTAACTGTATTAATTACGCTGATAAACACCTCGTTTGCAATAAAAGAAACATTAGTAAAATCGAAAATTAAAAATGTAACGATATTTTTAAATGGTGCTCAAGTATTTAGAAAAGCTAATTTTAATATTAAAAAAGGTGTCACTGATATTGTTTTTGATAGTATTTCTTCTAATATTAACGCTAATAGCATACAGGTTAAAGGAAAAGGAAAGTACATTATATTAGATACCAAATATAAATACTACCAACCTGCCACCTCTACCACTCCCAAAAATATTCCTAAAATAGTTTTAGCAAGGATGTTACTTATAACAGACTCGTTAGACTTTATTGCTTTTGATTTGGAAGAGGTTAAGTTTAAAAAGGAAGTACTAGAATTAGAAAAACAATTTTTGATTAGTAATAAAAGTATGAAAAGTGATTCATTGGCTTTATTAAAGGATGCTATGAGCTTTTTAAGAGCAAAATACAATGATATAAATGCTACTTTAATTAAGGTTAGAAAACAAGAATACCACTTAAACAAAACGAAAGTAAATTTACAAACACGATTAAATAAAATTAATACTGATAATGCAAAAAAATACGTTTCAAAACCAACTTATCCGAGATACCAAATTATAGTTACCGTCTCTTCAGAAGAAGCTACTAAAGGAATTATGAATGTAAACTATTTAGTAAATGGAGCATCTTGGAGCCCGAAATACGATATTAGAGCTACAGGTATTAATGAACCAATTGAATTAACTTACAAAGCGAATGTTTACCAAAACTCTGGTGAGGATTGGAATAATGTTAAACTTACATTATCAACCAATAATCCAAATAAAAGCAAGGTAAAACCAATTTTACCTGTTTGGTATTTAAACTATTATACTCAGCATTACAAAAAAGACAGAGGCCTAAAGGTTGCTCTTATGGGAAATGTTCAATTGAGTTATGAAAAAGTAGCCGAATCCAACTTATTAGACATGGATGAGAGTTTGGAACCAGCATTAACATCAGCTTATTATGCTACGATGAATGAAAACTTAACCAATATTGAGTTTAATTTGAGCATTCCTTATACGATTCCTTCTGATGGACAAAACCACTTGGTAGCAATAAAAAACGAAAAGCTAGACGCTAAATATCAATACTATATGGTTCCAAAATTAGATAAAGATGCTTTTTTAGTTGCAAGTATTAGAGGTTTTGAAGATTTAAGTTTATTACCTGCACAGGCAAATATTTATTTCGAAGGCACTTTCATTGGTGAAACAATGATAAACCCTGATGTGATGGGAGATTCATTAGCTGTAACTTTAGGTAGAGATGAACGAATTTCTATTAGAAGAAAATTAATTAAAGAAGATAAAAAAGAGAAGTTTTTAGGGAATAAGCAAATGAAATACTTTACTTATGAACTTGAAGTTAAAAACCATAGAGCAAATAGTGTTGATATTATTATTGAAGACCAAATACCTGTTCTGAATAATGAAAATATAAAAGTTGGGCTATTAAGTTTTGGAAAAGCTAATTATACAGAAAAAACAGGGCTGTTGATCTGGAAATTCACTTTAGCTGCAAAACAAAATAAAAAAATGAGTTTTAAATATTCGGTTGAACATGAAAAAAATAAACCTTTAGCTTTAAGATAAAAATTATAATAAATTAAAAATAAGAGGGTGTTATATTTACTACATCCTCTTTTTTTATTATACTTGAAAAAAATGTAATAAATAAAATTATTTTGAGTCTGAAAGATATATTTTGGAGTTCTTTTACCACCCTTGACGGGAAACTAAAATTTCCTCATCTTAAAAAAGATGAAATAGGAATACAGCTAGGGTTTGATATGGTTTATCCCATTACTTCTGATTTGTTTACAATGCACAAAAGAGTTGCCCAAAAAGGGCAAGTTATTGGGATAGATCCTGACCCTTTTAATCATAAAATTGCTTCTAAAATCATTCATAAAGAACAATTAAACATTCAACTTATCCAAAAAGGGACTTATTCTAAAAAGGATAGTGTTCAATTTTTATTGGGAAAAAAAAGTAGCTGGAATCAACTAAAAATAGTACCTAAAGATACTGGCGTAGATTTTACGGATAAAGAAATAACAGTTGAAATAAATACACTTGATTCCATTTTAGAAAAGTCTGATATTGATATTCAAAAAATTGGTCACATTAATTTGACTATTAATGGTGCTGAATATGATACGCTACTCGGAATGAAAAACATTCTTACCAATTGTAAAAACTTATCGTTAACCATTATTGCAGGAAGATACGATGAAAGTGGTACTATTGATGGACAAAAAGATTTTGAACTTATTTTACCACTACTTCACTCATTTGGGTTTACCACAAAATTTAAACGAATTAATGAATTATTCTGGTGGGGATTCATAGTAAAGACTATTGTAAACAGAAAATGGATTTATAGTCAAAATAATTTTGGTGTTATTATGGCCGGAAAAGGAAATAAGAAACCCAAATGGTATCAATCATTTTCTTAATTACTCTCCCCTTCTAATTTTCTCAATCAACTCTTTCACTTCTGTTTCAATAATATCTCTAATCTGATTAAATTCCTCGGTTTCCATATGCTTTGGATCTGGTAGAGCCCAATCTTCTCTGGTTATAGCATCTATCATCGGACATTCATCTCCACACCCCATTGTAATTGCGTACTCATACTCTACTTGTGGTACTTTATCTAACCCGACAGAAATATGCTTATTTAAATCGTAATCAATTTCTGCCATTGCTTTAATAGCTTTTGGATTCACTATTCCAGAAGGTCTTGAACCTGAGCTATAAACATCAACAATTCCTTTTCCATGTATCTTACCAAACGCTTCTGCCATTTGGCTTCTACATGAATTTTCTACACAAACAAATAATATTTTTTTCATAATTATATTTCTTCTACCATTTTTTTAATTTTCACTGCCTTTTCAAAATGATCTAGCTGATGAGTCTTTATCCACCATTCTGCAGCTTCCATTAATAATTCAGGGTTATCATTCTTATTCGCAAAAAAAGCATAAAACGATAAACCTACATTTATTCCCTTTTGCTCAATCTTATCATTACAGGTTTTAAGTATTTTTTGTTTTAAAATAGCTCTCATAATTAACAATCACCGTTACAACATTGTTCTTTTCTTGTAAACTTACAAATTAATACTGCTAAAGACGCCCCCAAAATTGTTGCAACAATATAAGCCCATAAATACTCTGTATGGCCAGACACTACCGCTGGAGCTATAGATCGAATAGGATTCATAGATGCTCCACAAACTGGACCTGCAAACATTGCTTCTAAACCAACTGTTGCTCCAATTGCTGTACCAGCCATTATCCCTTTTTCTTTTGCGCCACTTGATACATTTAAAATCACGTACATTAATAGAAAGGTTAGTATTACTTCCATAATAAAAGATTGCTCCCAACTACCAGAGGGTAATGATGCTCCTAACGTTTCATCTAATGGAAACATTACTTTTAGCGTAAAACTGGCTAAAAATGCACCTATAGATTGAGCTATAATATAAGGAAGAACATCTTTTCCTTTAAAGCGCTTAGCAAACCAAAAAGCAATAGTTACAGCAGGATTTAAATGTGCTCCAGAAACATCTCCTATAGTATAAATAATTACCATTACAATTAAACCCCAAGTCATTGCAATACCAACATGTCCTAAAGCTCCTCCACTATAGGTATCAACAACCATAGCTCCGCAACCAGCAAAAACCAAAAAGAAGGTCCCTATAATTTCTGAAATGTAATTTCTCATTATTTTTTTATTAAATAATTTTTAATATACTCCTGATTTATTCTCAAATTAAAAAAATGAACAAGATTGATTTTTTTCAAAAAGGGATTCAACAGCAACCAGAAGTCGGATCACAACAAGAGTTGTTTTCTTGTAAATCTGCTAACGCCACTTTTTCTTTAGCCTCAGGAATTCCACAATTATCTTCAGCCAAACAAGCTGTTAATTTATTCGTTAAAACAAATTCAAACCCATTAAATTCAACTCCGTACTTACCTATCGTTTCTGCCTGATACTCAACTTCAATTTCCTCATCCAATATGGTTAAGTGTTTTTCGGAAAGCTCAATAATATGGCTTAGTTTTTTAGGTAATAATCGGTGATCAATATCATTATCATCTTTCCACAATTGAAAACCTACCTTCAACTCTTCACGAACTACTCCTCCGCAATCAATAAATTGTTTCTTTATCATCCCGACTTCTGTAATATGAATGTGAGTCTCAACAAATTTACCATTTGGCAACCTAAAACTTACTTTCTCTAATGTGCTTAAAGCCTTTTTAAACTCCGATAATTTCATGTTTTCTATATTTAATTAACAACATTTATTTTTTTCTGAATAACTACTTACTAAAACTCTCGAAACTTCATCTAATTCAGACCAAACTTCCTCATCAATACAATAACAAGTTTTTACCCCCGATATATCCCCCTTAATAATTCCAACATTTTTTAATGCTGCCAAATGTTGTGATATTGTGGACTGTGACAATGGTAATTCATCCACAATATCTCCACAAACACATGAATTTTGCTGAATTATAAATTCAATAATAGCAATACGAGCAGGATGCCCTAAAGCCTTATAAAGTTCTGCTTTACGATTTTGTTCAGCTGTAAATTGTGTTGTTTTTGTTGTCCCCATAATTATTATATCGCAATATTACGATTAAATAATTATTACCAACTAATACTTAGAAATGTTTTTTCAGTCCCTCAACAAAATCAGTTGGAGCAGAACAAGGTTTCATTGTCTTTTTATTAATGAAAACTAAGGTAGTTTTAGCCTCATTTAACAAAACTCCATCAACATTATATGTTTTATATTCAAAATGAATTCTAGCTTTAGGAATTTCAGAAATTGTTGTTTCTATGGTTAATTCATCATCATAAAAAGCTGGTTTAAAATATTTTATAGAAAATTCTAAAACTGGTAATGCAATTCCGTCATCTTCCATTTTTTTATAGCTAAACCCTAATTGACGAATAGCTTCTACCCTAGCCACCTCAAAATAAGTGGCGTAATTACCATAATAACAATAACCCATCATATCAGTTTCTGAATACCTAACTCTAATTTTTGTTTTTGATGTGTACATATTATATCCTAATTTAGTCAACGAAAATAACAATATTCTTTTGATCATTTTAATTCGATACATATTCCTTTTTACGATAGTTTTCAACTTAATAAGTTGTAAGCCTAGCACTTATTTTAAAACTTCAAATACTTCTATACAATTAGACTCAAACACTACTAAAAATAAACAAATTAATGACCTCATTAAACCTTACAAAATCAAATTAGATGCTGAAATGAATGAAATTTTGGTGATTTCTGCTGATGAATTCCCTAAAGAAAGAGGAAAATCAGAAACTAAGCTCGGAAATTTAGTAGCCGATTTAAGCTTAGAAATTGCGAATAAGCTATACAAACTAACAAATAGAGATAGTATAGATTTTTGCTTATTAAATTTTGGAGGGTTAAGAACTTCTTTACCTAAAGGAGAGATTACCAGAGGTAAAATATTTGAGTTGATGCCTTTTGAAAATGAATTAGTAGTGGTTACCATTAATAAATCT